>WQSQ01000109.1 GCA_009787775.1 Treponema sp. | reverse complement strand
GTCGTCCAGGAGCAGTACCCGTTTGCCCCACGGGACATCTTCCTTGTGGACTTCGATTTCGGCCTGGGCGTACTCAAGGTCGTACTTTTTCGACAGGGTTATGCCCGGGAGTTTGCCCTTCTTGCGGATGGGGAGGAGCGGGATACCCATGCGGGCGGCGAAGGGCCCGGCAAAAAGAAAGCCCCGCGCTTCAATGGCGGCCACAGCATCTATCTGCTGGTCTTTATAAATGTCCACCATACATTCAACGCAATACAGAAAAGCTTCGGGCTTGGCAAGAATACTGGTGATATCATAAAACAGTATCCCCTTTTTGGGGAAATCAGGGATTTTTCTAATGTAGTTGTCGAGATTAAATTCTTTTTCCATAAGTTACCGCCTTTGCTGCAATAAATTTGAGACAATGTTTTGCGCCCATGTTTTGACATCCCCCGAAACCGCAAAAAACAGTTCAGGACTCAGGGCCGCCCCGGAATCTCTGACCAGAGCGGCCAGGTATTTAGCTGCTTTTTCCGACCCCGGAGAAAAAACCCCGCAGGGCCGTCCTGCAAGGTTAATGTGCTTTAACAGTTCTGTCAAATAGGCAAACGAGTCCGGTTTGGGCTTTTCGCAGCCCAGAAAAAAGGCTTGTGCCGGAAGAATATCGTTCCCTTCGAATTCGAAAGCGGTTTTAACCTCCACATTGTTACCTTTCAGCGCAGTGACAATCTCAGCAGCCATTTTTGCTGTTTCCCCGGAGCCATCGGTAACAATGAGCACATTCCTTTTTACTTTCACCGTTAAAGTTTAACCTTCAATGTAAAACCTGTCAATTGATAGGTTCCGTTCGCAAAAATTTTTCCCTACAGCGTTTACTTTCAGGGTCTTTTTTCCTATAATGAAGATGAGGCGGAATATGGAATTATCATATACCTATTGGGAAGCGAAGGAAGGCGGATATATTGGATACCTCAATCAATACCCTGATTACTGGACGCAAGGGGATAGTGTTGCGGAACTGGAAGAAATGCTTGCCTCGCTTTATCTTGCCTCGCTTTATGATGATATGAANCGGTTTGATGATATCCAGGGCGCTGTCCCTGAACGCACCGGGCGTATCGCTGTGGCTGTATGAAGCGGCTTGATTTGATCAGAATTATTGAAAAAAATGGCGCGCAATTTGTAAGGCACGGAAGCAACCATGATTGGTACAAAAACCATACTACTGGCATAGCCGAAGCAGTTCCCCGGCATAAGGATATCAAGGAATTATTGGCAAAGAAAATCATTAAGCGGCTTTCTGATTAATTAAGAAGTGTCGCTGGGTTAGCAATTCGCCTATAATCTCCGTTGGGGTCTTGTGAGTCGCAAGGGCACGGGTGAAAAGATATTCTTCCGAAAGCTGATTAAGGGCTACCATTCTGAATGGTTTTTTCGCAACGGCATTTGAAAGATGTTTCGCTTCACGCCATACTGAATTGGCGATATGACGACATTGTTGAAGGTGATCCTGGCAAACATTTGTTGATAGGATTTGACAGCAATGCAAATTTGCTGGAAATAGGGGGAGTAACCATGCCTGATTTGACTGATGAAGAATATGATGCCCTGGATGAATACTATACAAAAAACCCGCCAAAATTGTCCGGCAACGGCAAAAGCGGCTTTTTTGCAAAACATGCGGAGAAAGGCAACACGCTCATTTTTGTGGATGACCTTTCCGCCAACTGGCTGCGTATCAAAGCCGAAGCCGCTAATACCACCCCGCAGGCCATTATCCGCGAACTGGTAGGCAAAGAAATAGCCGCCGCTTCCGCTTCTTTTCGGTCATAAAGCGTATCCTAATTCTTTCTTCGCGGTTTCCCAATCGGTGAAACTGGATGGGTCTTTTTCGTATTCCAACATTGCCGCGTCGATGAGGGCTTCTTCCTCCGCGCATGCCTCTTCAATGATTGCCTGCGGCCTGGACAACCCAAAAAGCAAGGGTTTTATCATGAGTAGATTCTGTTCCGGCATAGTGGCTATATAGCCCTGTAATTCCTTTCTTAAAACTGCGCTTGTCATTTTTTCCCTCCGATTGTCTTTTTGGTGTATGCCTGTCCCCGTGGGACAACATGGGTAACAAAGACGGTATCACCCTGTATTTTGAACAACACCCTATGGCCGCCTACTCTTAGCCTCCATTTTTCCTGTCTGTTCTTTTGACCTTCAAGCGGCACTATGTCCCCTTCCGGCGGCTCGGCTTTCAGGCCTTCGATGGCCTGTATCACTGCGGCTTTTTGCGGCTCTGGCATTCGGGCAATGTATTTTTTCGCAGTGTTTTTTATCTCCAGATGCTTCACGTTTGCCCTTCCCCTATACTGTAGTATATAACACAAATAGGGATGAGCGCAAACGATTCCTTTGACATCTCCCCCCAAAGCGTCTGCTACTGTTGAATAGCCGCAAGTTCACGGGTAAGCAGTTCGTCCAGGGCATCCGCTTCTTCTTCGGTCATAATAGGCATCTTGGTTACATCGCTGT
>WQSQ01000108.1 GCA_009787775.1 Treponema sp. | reverse complement strand
ATGGATCTTTATNNGGANNGCNTTTCTNTGNTANTGTNTTGTTAGGCTATCGGCTTGCTCTGCCCTTTTTTAACGGGCGGTATTCCCGCTAAGAAGCGGCATTTTCTTGCTGGTACAACGCCAGCAGCGAATCCTGCAAGACTTGGGAAAAGTTGATATGCCGCTCCTCAGCGAAGGTATTAAGCCATGCGGGGATGGTCAAGTTTTTCCGCACCGCTTTGTTACCGTACTTTTCAGCGTAAGCGTCCATGTCCAGTACAAGTATACTGACAAATCCGCCTGCTTCGGGGCGAATTGCCTCTATAGGACTTGCCTTTGGCACGGGCTTTCCGTCTTCAAGTTCGGTGAGAACCCAGCCGGAAGCGGCATCAGTTCCCATAAGGATCGCCTCGGCAAGAGAATCCCCGCCGCTTGTGCAACCGGGAAGGTCTGGAACTTCCACAGCGTAACCGCCATCGCCCTCATAGAAAACCGCTGGATATGTAAGCCGCATAGTAACCTCCTACTTTAACCCTGCTTGTTTCAGGATGGATTTGATTATTACCGGCGCAATGTCCCCTGTGTGATATGGGATGGTTACTTTACCCGGTTTTGTGGGGTGGGTATACTGGTGGTGCGAGCCCTTAACCGCTTTAAGGCTCCAGCCATCTTTCAATATTACCCTCTCAATTTCCTGAAACTTCATACCTAATGATACGCATAATGCGTATCAATTGTCAAGCGATTTTGAAAATAAAGCAGAAAAATTACTTCTTAGCTTGAACACCTTTTCTCCCTTTATTTTATATGTTGAAAAAATAACCTATTTATATAGCCGAGCAAAGATTCGGACTATTTAAGTGTACAGGGAGAAAAACTTTATGATTATCTTAAAAAAGAATAAACCGGCTTTACAAGAAAGTATAACAAAGGTTTTTTCTGATGTTGGAAAATTTTATTTGGAGTATACAAACCAAAAAGTGGAAGACATTATTTTTATTCCTAACGGTAGAGATTTTACTACTTATTCGAATTCGCCATCAGGGATAATTAAAAGAAGTGGAAAGAATTTTGTTATCGTTGCCCCGTCACGTAGAAATGCCATAAGCCTTAACGAACAACTGATTGTCTCAATATTTGTTAATGTAGATTCTTTGGTCATCAATTTGAAGAATACTGGTAAAATATCTTGTCAATTAGTTTAAAACTTGCAAAGAAGTTTTTTGAGTTATTTATTGGTATTACTGTTCAAATGTTCCTCTGCCACACAGAAAAATATGCGTTCATGTTTATTAGAATAGATAATGATGTTATCGTATAAGCTAAACTCCTGCGGAAGCTCCGAATATTCAAAGGCATCTCCGTGAATGGCTTTTGCCCGCAGTTCAAATTCCCTTCGGGTAATCATCTTTTGCTGCTGTGATTCTATCCGTTTTGCGATGCCGCATTTTGGACAGCCCTTTCCGAGCTTCCAATGCGTACCGGGAGTCTGGTAAAAAGTAACATTATGCTCCGGGCAGTAGATTTCGATTTTTATTCTCTGGACTACATTCTCAGGCACCTTTGAATAATCGTACTTTCCCCTGCCGTGAACCGATTCGAATCTCCGTATCCATTCCTCACGTCCCAGGGCAAAATGGGGGCGTTCGGTTTTTGTTCTTTCCCGACCGCATTCAGGGCACCCCTGGCCTATCTTATGCAGTGAAATGCGCTGTTTGAAATTGCCGTGAACAGGGCAGATAATATCTATGACCGATGCCGCTTTGATTGTTTTGGGCAACGGCGGGTATTGGTAGCGGCTTCCGTGAATTTTGCGGAAAGACTCCAATACGGAATCTTCGGTTAATTTTTTGCTCATTGCTTTCTATATTTTTTCAGCATCTTTTCATAGCATTTTTCGCAAAAAATATCTCCGTTATCTGAGCTGCGCCAGGTAGTGCAATCTTCACAAAAACGTTTCTTGCAATGACCGCATAGATGTTGAAAGGCATCAAGGAAATGGAAGAAGACGAGATTCTCGCATTTACTGCATTGTGCATATTCCATAGTTACTTTTTATCTCTCTTTCGGTATCCCCATCCGGCTTTTATATAGTCTGAAACAAATTTATTGATATGCGTAATACCACCTGACCCAACTGTAAAAATTTCTTTATTTGCTTTCAGCGCTTTTTGCACAATAATTAATGCTTCTCCAGAATTTTTTTCAGGAAAAAGGATAAGGTGGTCGGAGCTATCAACTATTTCCTGATACAAAATTGATCTTACTTCTCTTACGCTTTCTTTTTTATCAAGTTTTTTGATATCCTTTTTCGAGTTAAAATCATCAGCAAAACGCACAGCCAAAGCGCCAACTCCTTCTGTTTCTCCGCAGACTATTGTATCGATAACTTCAATATCGAATAAACCGAGTATCGCTCTTTTTACAAAACCATAGTCAATGAATAAGCAGTCGCCAATTATCCCAAGTTTCATTCTCTGTCCTCCTGCTTTTCAATTTTATCGATGTCTATTTCTCTGCCCCAATCAAGCACCTGCACCACAAAATGCCTGCGCCGTCTTCCCAAAGATTCTTGATACCGGTTGGTTTCCCATCCCTGCCAAGTGTCAATATATCCGGCATACCATCCCCTTTTTCCGTCACGGCTTCGAAGCATGGTAGTGAAACGGAGGCGAAAATAATAACCCGTAACGTACATGTTGTTTTTCTTTATGCTCCGGCA
>WQSQ01000107.1 GCA_009787775.1 Treponema sp. | reverse complement strand
ATCGCGGCTGTCGCACAGCTAAAGCAGTGTGCACAGCTAAAGCAGTGTGCGCAAATTACACAAAGGAAAAAAATACTACTCATCGTAGACAACACTTTTCTTACTCCCGTATTTCAACGACCTTTATCGTTAGGCGCGGATATAGCGCTTCACAGCGGGACTAAATATCTTGGCGGCCATAATGACGCGCTTGCGGGAATGCTGACTGTAAATGAAAAAGATTTGGCTGAACGCCTGCGTTTTATCTCAAAAACAACCGGCGCGTCTCTTTCGCCTTTTGACAGTTTTTTGATTGTTCGCGGAATAAAAACTCTCGCTGTGCGAATGGAGCGTCATAATAAAACCGCTTTAGTTGTCGCGCAGTGGCTTAGCCAGCAAAAAAAAATAAAGAAAGTTTATTACATAGGCTTGCAGGATCATCCCGATTACGCGATATCCTGCCGTCAGGCAAGCGGCTTTGGCGGGATGATTTCTTTTACGGTTAATGATGAACTGACAGCGGTTTCGATTTTGGAAAATGTTAAACTTATCAAATACGCCGAAAGCCTTGGCGGAACAGAAAGCCTTATCACCTATCCTCTGCTGCAAACTCATGCCGATCTTCCGCTGGAAGAACGCGAAGCGCGCGGAATAAACGGATGCTTGCTGCGTCTATCCATTGGCCTTGAAGCGGCGGATGATATTATACAAGATTTAAAACAAGCGATGAACGTTAAATGAAATACGATTTTGACACCGTTATAGAAAGAAAAAACACCAGCAGTATTAAATACGATCCTGTATCAAGGGGAAAACCGGAAGACGCGCTGCCTTTATGGGTTGCCGACATGGATTTCGCCGCGCCTTCATGTGTACAGGACGCGCTTGTTTCCCGCGCGCGGCATGGGATTTTTGGCTACAGCGAGCCTTGCGGAACGTATTTTCTCGCGGTGCGGGAATGGTTTAAAAACCGTTTTGAATGGAACACTGAAAAAGAGTGGATCCTTATAACTCCCGGAGTTGTAAACGCTTTGTATCTCGCTGTCCGCGCTTTTACAAAACCGGGAGACGGTATTGTTGTGCAGCAGCCGGTTTATTATCCATTTAATTCATCGGTACAAAAGACCGGACGCGTGTTGCTTATCAACGAGCTTATTTACAGCGAAGGTCATTACAGCGTTAACTTTGAGGATTTTGAAAATAAAATCAAAGTGGCAAAACTTTTTATATTATGCAATCCGCATAATCCGGTCGGCAGGGTGTGGACGTACGATGAACTTATTCGCATGGGTGAAATCTGTCTGCGTTACGGCGTTACGGTTATCGCTGATGAAATACATCAGGACATTATTTTTCCGCCTCACAAACACCGCGTGTTCGCGGCACTTGACACGCGATTTTCTGATTTCACCGTTACATGCACATCTCCTTCAAAAACATTTAATCTCGCTGGTTTACAGCACGCTAATATTTTTATTCCCAATGAACAGTTACGCGCTCTTTTTATACAGGAGTATGAAAACTGCGGTTTGAGCCAGCCTGGAATTATGGGGCTTGTTTCCTGCGAAGCGGCATATACAAGCGGGGCACAGTGGCTGGACGCGTTGATCAATTATCTTACTGGTAATATGTCACTGATAAATGAGTTTTTGCGTAACCACATTCCCAAAATCAAACTCGTTAAGCCTGAAGGAACCTATCTCGCGTGGCTTGATTTTTCTAAACTTGGGCTAAGCGCGAACGAATTGAATAACGCCGTTACCCATAAAGCTAAATTATGGCTGAGTAACGGCCCAACTTTCGGCAGGGGCGGAAACGGATTTCAAAGATTAAACGCCGCTTGTCCCCGTTCTTTGTTACAGAACGCGCTGGAGCGGCTGAGAAATATTGATGAGACCTATCAACAAGGAGATACAATATGAAAACATTTCGTTCAAAAATTTACGGGACAATAACAGAAGCAATCGGAGCGACACCTTTGGTACGTTTGCCGAAATTGAGTGTATCACCTAACGGTGATACACTTCCAGGGATTCTGCTTGGGAAACTTGAAGCGTTTAATCCTGCAGGAAGCGTTAAATGCCGCATAGGAGTGGCAATGCTTGAAGCCGCCAAAAAAAATGGAAAATTACAGCCCGGCGCAGTTGTAATAGAACCGACAAGCGGAAATACAGGCATAGGGCTTGCGTTTTCCTGCGCGTCTCTCGGTTACAAACTTATACTTACAATGCCTGAAACCATGTCTATTGAACGCCGTAAATTGGCAAAAATGCTTGGCGCAGATATTATTTTAACGCCGGGAACTGAAGGAATGACAGGCGCGATAAAAAAAGCGAAAGAACTTAACGCTCAAATATCAGGCAGTTATATGCCATTGCAGTTTGAGAATCCTGCCAATCCGCAGGTTCATCACGAGACAACAGCGTTAGAAATTTGGGAAGACACAAACGGACAAGTTGATATTTTTGTCGCGGGAGTGGGAACAGGCGGCACTATCACAGGCGTAGGAGAAGTTCTTAAAGAAAAAAAGAAAACTGTAAAAATAGTTGCAGTAGAACCTGACGCTTCTCCTGTTCTTTCAGGAGGACTGGCAGGACCTCACCGGATACAGGGCATAGGAGCTGGATTTGTTCCAAAAATACTGAACCGTTCAATTATTGATGAAATTATGCGCGTAACAAATGAAGATGCCTTTGATACTGCCAGAAAACTGAGCCGCGAAGAAGGAATACTCGCGGGCATATCGTCAGGCGCGGCAGTTTGGGCTGCTTTACAGCTTGCCGCAAAACC
>WQSQ01000106.1 GCA_009787775.1 Treponema sp. | reverse complement strand
TACCGCATGTTATTTCAGTCCGTTTAGCGGACACAGAAGAAAAGAGGTTATATTATGGAGAACGTGATTTTCAGGCGGACGGCTGGTACAGGGTTAACCCAGGAAGAACTGGCAATGCTGGAGAAAGCGGAGAAATACCCCCTGGAATATGATGAGGATAGTCCTAAACTTGCGCCGGATCAGTTAGCTGAATTTCGCCCGGTTCATTTTGACAACATGAAAGATCGTGCGCAGGCTATGCAGAATAAAGAAACGCTTGTGCTTGCATAACAACCCCGGACTTTGCCCTGTTGGTTACTCACCGCAAACCATATGAGGGGTCAAGGGGAAATGATTTCCCCTTGCACTGCTATTCTTCCGGGGCAAATCGGCAAAGGCTATCGGGAATAATCGGGGCTTGATATTACGCCTCTATTCCCCCCTTCATTACTTCTTATCGCAGCATTGACTTACCGCGCCGGGCATTGTCGGAAGAAATATAAAACTTTATAATCAAACAGGATATTTAAAATAAGCAATGTATAAGTAGGTGATTATGAAAACACAGCTTTTTATTTTTCTTTTAGTATTTGTTTTCGTTGTAACAGCATATGCACAAGATAATACCAATACAGGGAATTATGATTTTAGAAATTTTAAATGGGGAACGCCGCTGTCTGTTGTTATTGATAATGAAGGAGCGCCTAACGAAAAGGCTACTGATATTTTTAGAGGCGCTAGTACAATCCCATATATTTTTTATGATATAAATATTATAGTAGACGTGCTATTATTTAATAATATTAATGTAGCTGGCTATGAATGTAATATGGCAATGGGTTTCTATCAAGAAAAATTATTTATAGGCGAATATTCTTTTTTATCATCAGAAATTGAATCCTATCAATCTATAAAAAACGATTTAATAAATAAATTAACATTGTTGTATGGAGAGCCTGAAATATATGTTGATGAATCATCAATACTTTTGACCCATAAAGCTTCATGGAATAATATTTATCTTTATTATCATAAGTGGAATATGAATGTGAGTAATAAAGAAGAATTGATACTTACATATATTTCATATGATTATATAATTGAGCAAATAAGAATAGTTAATGATATAAGACAAAATAATAATTCGGGTTTATAGTTACGCGAAAAGAGCAGCACGATACAGAGCAGCCGCCTTCTCTCTGATTTTTTCATGGTCTATTTCCAATTCAATGCACCATGATTCGCATGTCTCACTTAAAATAAAAGCCATTGCGTTATCCCTCTCAATTCTCTTGCAGGCAGGCCCGATGCCTTGTATATCGTCAATGGCGCGGTTTATTACCGCAGAGATTAAAGAATGTATTTTGTTTCGTGTTATTTTATCTACGGTTTAATTATACCTTATTTGTCAAGAAGATTGCTCCGGAAATATTTACACTTCCGGAGCAGCCGTTGTTACGCGACTTTAGCGTATGCAGTTTCAGAACACATACCAGCCTCGTTAGTATTCGGTTTTGGTTCTAAAACAAAAACCAAATAGGCGTGAAGGTTATTTGTTTCTGCAGATAATCCGGCGAGAGGAACATTTAGATTTCCTATGACGCGCGGACCTTGCATGATTGAAACAGCGCCGTTACTGCTGTCATACACGATAGCGATTGCCCTATCTTGTTCATGGCCGGGTGTCGGACTGAATGACACTTTGATTTTATTATCAGCCAGTACCGCAGTTGTGATACCCGGATTTGCCAGAGGGCCTTCAAATATTTTCAAGCTTTCAGGTTTCCATACCTTGCTTTCAAACATTGCCTTGTTGATCTGGATCATGCGGTTGTATGCCGTGATTTGTTTCGGTTTCGGAAATGTGTACGGTTTCAAAACTTTTTCATAAATAGCCTTTGCAATTTGCGAAGTGTTGAAAAACACCGACCTGACAGCGACTTGATCCGCAGTGCGCGGATTGCCCGGTTTCGTGAAGGTTTTAATATAACTCCTTCCCTTCCATGAGGAGCCGACAAACTGACCGATTTTTCCCCGGACAGTTCCTTTAATAAAGTTTAATGTTGCCATAGATTTACTCTCCTTCTAGGCTTTGGTATTGATGTAACAATGTATTGATGTAACATCGTTTCATTGTTACAAGTGCGCACGTTCTCTAATATACACAAAAAGAAATTTCATGCAACAAAAAATAACCCTACCAGACGCGCGAGGATGCCCGTAGAGAGGCGCGGACAGTCCCGAACATAATTTTTCACATTGAATGCGTTTAACGTGCCTTGCTACAAAGAATTTAGTTCGCCTCCGTTCCGATCAGCTCTCACTCACGAAGCGGCAAGTCTGCGGAGCGTAACGTCAAACCATAGGTTTGCGTGAAGCGGAGCAGTCTTGCCGTGCCTTACGGAGCGGATAAAAGTTTCATGTTGTTTGCTTGCCCTCTTCAATGCTTCACATTATCAACACGGCAGCACGAAGCGGAAAAACTCCAGCGCGCAGACCGTTGGAATAACGCCAGCACTTCCGGCGCGGGTCTGTGGAGCGCAGCGAAGCGGAGCGGAACTGTCCCGCTTGTTTTACGGAGCCTAAAATGTTTTATTGCGGAAACGGACACTTACGGGGCTTGTAATATCTATGTAGATATTCTGTAGAAACAGAAACAGAAACAGTAATTATTTCTATACAAGATAAAGATTTAATAATATCTATTGACATAATCCTCGATGAAGTGTCATGGTTCCCATCGACACACGGATCGCACACCGAAGAACTGAGAGCAAAGCATCTTGAGGGCGGCGAATTCACAGAAATTAACGCAGGCATTCCGCGTATTGGCGGCACATCAGATATCTTAAAAGAATCTGTAAAGCTGTACGAAGGTGAAAGCCAGATTGACGACAGGATTTTACGGTTCGCAGACGATCCGTACAAAGCCCGCGATACTTACGATACCATTAACCTTGAGGGCATCATGCAGGATTTTAACAAAAGAATTCTGTATCCCAAGGATATTGGTGACAGCAAAGC
>WQSQ01000105.1 GCA_009787775.1 Treponema sp. | reverse complement strand
TCAAAGCGGATTATGAAGTTACGGTACTGATCGAAGGAGGCTTAAGGGTTGTTGTCCATGCTTCCATTATATGGCGCGTCATTAAAGATGTTGCCCCGCAGCTTCATGTAGGCGCCGGGCCAAGTTATAAGGATATCCTTATCGCTCCGGCTATGACAGCTGGTATTCGTACATCAGCGGGACTTCAGCCTGATTTGTACAGTCAGGCTTTTGACGCTTACGCGTTTGAAGAAGATATTCTCACATATGTCCAACAATTCATAAATAACGGAGCCTTTAATTTTCAAGCGGTTCTGTTGCGCGAGATAGAACTGCCTGCGACAATGCTGTCTGCCATTAATAGGAAATTTGCGGCAGAGCAGGGCGTTTTGGAGCAGCGGTTCAATGTGCAGAAAGCATACGAAAATTTCAGACAGCGGTACATTGACGCGGAAGGCGTCCGTCTTGCCTCAAGGCTTATGAACGAAGGCCTTACAGAAAATTATCTGCGTTATCTCGGTATAGAAGCTACGCGTCAGTTGTCCGAATCCGAAAATGCCAAGCTTGTAATCATAGGAGACAAGGACGGACTTCCGCTGATTTTGAATCCTGATTCAATGTCATCTAACCAGGCGCCGATGTCCCGCACCGTAACTCCGGCACAGGACGCATTGCAGTCGTCGGTTCAACCCGCTCTTGAAATGGAAAGTGTCTCGGAATATATGGGGTTAATGAACAGGTATTTGGATGAACTTGGGCAAGTACCCGGATTTGAGACTGAAACACTGCCGCAGAGCAGCGGAACCAGAACATCTGGACGATAGGAGGAAAATAATTATGCCGGTAATTCTTATATTAGTTAATGTCGTGCTTGCCTATTTAGTAGGCTTTCTTGGGAGAAACCGCAGGCTGGGTTTTTGGGGGCATTTTTTTTGCAGTTTACTTTTAACGCCTGTGATTGGTTTTCTGCTGATAGTAGCTACCGATCCTGTCAGAGAGGAAAAAGAAAAAACTAAACGCATAAAAGGAAAAGCGGTTTTTAAATCTGCTCAGGAGAATGAAACCGAGTAATGAACGCTCTGGATTTTGTAAAATTTTTATCTGCTCATCTGGGGAAAAACAAAAGATTGGTAATAGGCTCCGGCACTATCAACGGAATTTCCATGGTAGCGCTCATGTATTCTTTGAGTATCGGGCTTAAAGGCCTCGCTCAGACCGGAGAGATATCAATCCGCGGTTTACTGCTTTTCCTCTGTTCATGGATTGTATTTTACATATCTCAGCTAATTGCCGTAAAAACATCTTCCAATGCTGCCTATTCAGCGCTGGAGGAAATGGAACTGCGACTTATTGATAAACTGCGCCGCGTTGATTATTCCGCTTTCAAAACGGTATCATCTGCGGATATTTATGCCGTAATCGGCGGTGATAAAAACGCGGTTATAACCGCCGCCCGTTTTGTAGCTTCAGCGGTTTCCGCCGTTGTTACTATTGTTTTTTCTCTTATCTATCTATCTACTGTTTCGGTTGCGGCGGTTGTGCTTATTCTGCTGGAATACGGACTTATTACGTTTATTTTCCATCTATACAACATTTCTATGGCAAAGCGTTTTGAAGCGGATACTCAAGCCTCAGGCAACTTCTCTCAATCATTGCGGAATATTATAGACGGTTTCGCCGAAGTTAAAATGAATAACATTAAATCTGAAGCCATTTACAATAACAGCATTAAACCGGCAAGTTTTAGAAAAACCGAAAGTTACAAAACAACGGAAATAAGCTGGGTAAAACTGCTTGTAGCAAACAATGCCGCCATCTTTATCCCGCTTGGGCTTATTGTTTTTATTCTGCCTGTACTGTCAGCTGCTAATGTTCAGTCGGTAGTAGAGATAATGACCATTATTCTTATTATCATGGGGCCGGCGGGGATGCTGACATCCTTTATCAGCAATGCTGCTATGGCGAATAACACCCTCCTTAGAATGGAAAGCGTAGAAAAACAGCTTGACGCGGCGGCAGATAAGGAAGAAGAAGGGGATCTTTCCATNCCGCCGCAAACCCCTGAATTCTCGGCGTTGGCAATGAATGGATTAAAATTTGCCTATAGCGAAGAAGGAGGAAAGACGGGTTTCTCCCTCTATATTGAAAATTTCCGGCTTGAAAAAGGCGAACTGCTTATTATTAAGGGAGGTAACGGCAGCGGAAAGAGCACCTTTTTACGGGTTCTGGCGGGTCTTTTCCTGCCCAAGAACGGAGACATCATGTTAGGTGACATTCGTGTTTCTTCCCTTAAAGGCTCCGATTACCGTTCCCTCTTTTCCATCGTGTTCAGCGATTTCCATCTTTTTAATGATTTTTACGGGTTAAATATTGATAAGCAGGTATTGCATTACTGGGCAGGCAAGCTGGAAATAACNGATGTAATCAGAAACTATGAACAGTCACATGAACTTCCATCCGCTCTTTCCAGCGGACAGCGAAAACGGATGGCTNTTTTGGCGGCCATTCTTGAAGACCGTAAGATAATGCTGTTGGACGAGGTAGCCGCGGATTTTGATCCGGAATTCCGAACCAAATACTACCGTGAAATTATACCTGAATTAAAAACCGCAGGACGTACTTTGATATTAGTTTCTCATGATGACCGTTATTTTGATATAGCTGACAGGGTAATTGAATTCCGTGAAGGAATAATTGTTTCATAAATGTTCAAAAAAGGGGATTCGCAATGTGTATGAAAAAAACAGAGTTTTTTTTTCTGTTTATTGTGTTGTGNGCNGGCGCGGTATATGCTGACGATGGAAATGCCGAAATTTTAAGGACCGATATTCCTCAGCGGCCGGATATCAATAACTTCAATCTTGGTCTTGAATTAAGCTTAGGCAATTTTTTAAAAAAGGATTATCAGTTCGCAGGTGATAAGGGGCAGTCGTATATAAAACCAAGCCTTGAATGGACCAAGGGTCTGGGTCCTGTTATGCTTGTAAGTTCTGTCTCTAATTCTATAGGGCTCACATCGCCTCAATCGGCTAACTTGCTTGTTATGTCTGTCTCGCCTTTAATGTATCTCCCGTTTAC
>WQSQ01000104.1 GCA_009787775.1 Treponema sp. | reverse complement strand
AAGGAATAATAAAACAGACATATCAAAGGCGGCAATCGTCAGGGCATAAAAAAAGTCCAAACAGCCGGAGACCGTCCCGGCGGTTAAGTGGAAACCCGAAAAGGTACATCACCCGGAGGCAGTCAACTCCTCCCCTTTGATGGACACTTACAATATCGCACTTTTTACGGTTGTTGTCAACATCAAAAATTAAAGATTATATTTTTTCACCGGTATCATTCATTTTGAATACTGATTCGTATGTACAATCCAATACCGATGCGATTTCTTTCAGTTCCTTTTCAGAAAAGTTATCACGGCTCATCTTATTTGACATATTNGGGCGAGANTGTTTAGTCTTCTCCGCAAGTTCGGAAATTGTCATCCCTCTACGTTTNAAAATAACTACTATTTTTTCCCCTGCTGAAANCGGCATATTATCTCCTTTATATATAATAATTCCGTTCACTTAAAAATGTCAATCGTAAAAAAATATTTAATTTTTTCATTTTTTNGTTAATTTNCTATTGACATAATTTTCTTTATAGTGTATTATGACATTATAAAGTGAATTATGGAGGTAATTACAATGACTAACCAAGAAATGAAATCCAAAGTAACAAGCATTGGAAACCGCCTCGCTTTGAATATGCCTCGTTCTGAAGCGTTCACAAAAGCCTGGGGCATTGTTAAAGCAAGGTCGATCGAAATCCGTGTCGCCGGTGTCACATTCGGCAACAGGCAGGTTGCTCTTAGACGGCTTACAAAATATCAGCCATCACAAATCAGGGCTTTCCTCGCTCCTGAGCCTGATAACCCCGTAGACAACAATGCAATGGCTGTAATGGTCGGGATTCAGGGCGGTAAGGGTTATTACCGGTTGGGTTATGTACCTGCCTCGCAAATCAGCATGGCGAAGGCTCTCGGTAGAAAAATACCTTCTATCAAAGTTCTTACTGGCGATGTCTACGGGGCTAGGCTTCGGCTGGCGGTATAAAGGAAAAATATGGAACTTAAAAAATAAATTAGGAGGGATAAGAAATGCAGAAAAAAATTAAAAGAAATGGATGGAGGAATGATTTATGAATGAAACACGATTTAACATGCCATGTGAGGTCATGACGCAAATACGCACATTTGCATGGCTTTTGTCAAACACGTATCACAGTGAAACAGTGAGTAAAGATCAAGCGTATGGTCTTTATTTATTCGCAGAGATGATCGCTGATAATGTCGAAAGCATGATTGACGAATTAGAAGGAGAACAGAATGATGAAAAAAATACTTGATGGAACTTCAAATGATCTCGAACTTGCTACCGCCGCTCATAACGGCGATCAATCTGCAATGACAATTCTTTGGAAAAAATATCGCCGTAAAATGATGGGGATAATCGGCAAGTATAATCATGCCCTTTACAGGCTTACCGATGATGAATTGGAAAGCGAAGCCGCTGAACTTTTCATGCACAAACTGATGATCGTTTTCAATCCCGATAAAGTAAAAAAATCCTCTGATGAATGGCGCTTTGACTACATGCTGACAGGGGGATCAAGAAACCTTCGTGACAAAATTATAATCGAATTCCGAAATAAATTAACCCGTATGAATGAGTATGATGAGAGCGATGAAATTACAAATTCTACTGATGCTCGATTAAAAACAACAACAATTCAGGAAGCCTTGGAATGGGATGACAGAGATTACACGAAATACGATCCTGAAAATACAGCAATTGATAATAATTGGGATCCGACGCTTACCGTACAGAAAATTGAAAAAAAACTCTCTCCATTTCAAAACGCTATCCTTGAACTCAAGCGGTTGGGAATGACAGTGCAACAAATCGCAGACCACATGGGATGCGGGTTTACAACGGTGCGTTTACATATAGTTGACGCAAAGAAAGTTGCCGCTAAGTTACTTGAACAGGAAAGATGCTTTCCAAGTCATGTTTATCTTAGAAGTTCTACATCGAGAAATCATAGCGCATTTTAACATACAGAAATATTGTATGTATAAAAAAGGAGGTATATCAATTATGGATAACGAACAATTCCTTGCATCACTGGGAGACAGGCAAGCGGTAGGAAGCTTATGGAGAAAAAACAAGGAAACGCTTGTAGCAAGGGTATTCAATCCCTTCGGCATCCTGCCCCGTAGGAAAGTAGAATGTAAGGCGGTATTGCTCATGTTAAGCGAACTTGAGCAATTTGGATCAAATGATTCAAAGAAAAGAGTGAAATAAAAATATGAACGGTGATAACGAAATATTTCAACTTTACAACCAATTAAACGAAATTGGTAAAGAGGCAATTAAGTCTTTTATTAATGGTCTACTAAATAGAGATACCTTCACCAAAGCAGGAAGCAGAAAAATAATCCAATTTCCAACCTCGAATTTAGTGGAAACGCCGATACAAAAACAGCAAGAGGAAAAAAGTGTGCCGATAAGAATTATACACGCTCCTGAAGGAACGCCGCTTCCAGAAGGTATTGCTGATCTCAGACCGATGCTGAGGCGGGATGGTTTAATACTCCTTTCATGGAAGCAATTGAAAACCGATCCATGTACGTATGATATTTTTTGGGCGAGGAAGATTGGAATGCGCCGCAATTATGCTGCTTATTCTGTATCTGAAGATACTTTATGTAGCGTTATGCCTAATGATTCCGGTGCATTATCTCCTTTTCTTAGTGAAGATTACCATTTGTGGGGAAGCGACGCATTAGAAATATCATTTAGTGTTCATGTTGCACCAGAAGATATTGTATATGGCAAGGCAACTTCAGACCGAAAGGCTGAGTATATCCAAAAACTTGAAGCAATGGGAATTGTTACCGGCCCTGATATTATATTCAGAATGGGTGACCAGCCGGTAAAAAGGAAAGTGGTCTAGCCGTCGGGTTTATTTTCAGGTGGCAATGACTTACCAAGTTGAGCAAGGCGTTCGTTATAAGCGGTATGAACCTCCCCGATTACGTCTGAGACGATCTTTTTAATGTCGCAGGTATACATTGCAAGCAGCGCCCCTGAAGCGTCAGGCAAGTTATCAGCCGGTTTCAACAGTTCGTAAACGTCTACCCCAAAAACATCGGAGAGTTTTACCATCGTAACCGGCGAAGCCCATTTCCGGCTGTTCTCGATGTCGGAGAGGAAGTTGACC
>WQSQ01000103.1 GCA_009787775.1 Treponema sp. | reverse complement strand
CTCTGGCCCCTTAATGAATTTGATATATCGCTGAGGGTAAGGTTAAAAGCGGCAAGGCGGTTAAGGGATACTTCGACCCTGATTACCTGGGTTGTGCCTCCCGTTACATCCGCAGCCGCAACGCCCGCGATGCGTTCAATTGAGGATTGTATTTCATCCTCGGCGAAAATACGGAGCTGATCCGGAGGATAATTGCCCATAACGACAAGGCGCATGATGGGCATCGCGCTCATGTCAAAGCGGCGCACTGTAGGAGTTGTAACGCCGTCCGGCAGCGAATTTACAAGCCTGTTCAAAAGGGTCTGGGCGTCGTTTATCGCCTTGTCCATGTCGGTTCCGTACTCAAATTCAAGATTGATATTGCTGAATTCAAATGACGAACTGCTTGTCATATTGACAAGTCCCCTTGAGGACATAAGGGATCTTTCAAGCCGCTCTGTTACATTGCGTTCAACGTCCGTCGGGCCCGCGCCGGGAAAACGGGTAAACACCGACATGACAGGCCGCGATACAGATGGGTACAGGTCTACCGCCAGATTGACAACCATTGTCATCGCGATGCCTATAACAAGGGCGAATATTATAATAATGGTAACAGGACGCCTGACCGAATATTCAGCAATACCCATATTTCACTCCGTTATTCGACAATACGGACAAGATCGCCGTTTGAAAGGAAATTCTGCCCGGCGGTGACAACCTTTTCTCCCATTTCTATCCCGGAAAGAACTTCAACAAAATCTTCGTTATCAATGCCCAGGGTGATTTCGCGCCTGTACGCGGTATTGTTTTCATCAACTGTAAACACAATCCACGAACCGTAAGTGTTAATAATGGAAATTCTGGGAATGACAGGCACATCAACCCTGCGGCTTGTTACAAGGCTGACAGTCGCGAACATGCCTGCTCTGATGCGCGAATCCTGATTTAAAAAACGCAAGCGTATGCGCATTGTGCGGCTTGCGGGATCAAGCACGGGGTTTAGTTCCGTTACTTCAGCGTTAAATGTTTCGCCGGGAATGGCTTCAAACCAAAGGACGGCGCGCAGGCCCTGTCTGAGAGACGCGACAAAACGCTCAGGCACATAAGTTTCAACTAACAATGACGCGAGATCCCCTACCACGTAAATGCCGGATTGCGCCGTAAGAGTATCGCCGATACTGTACGGAGACTGCAGAACAGTTCCTGAGACCGTAGAAACAACAGGGCTTTGGGAAAATACTTCTCCGGGCCTTGAAGGATCAATCATTGCGACTATATCGCCGCGGTTTACCCTGTTTCCGATGCTGAAATAGCTTTCTGTAAGTTTTCCCGCTACCGTCGGGAAAATCGTTACCTGATTTCTTGGAAGCACTTCACCATTAATGATTACGCTTCTTTCGATGGTGCCTGGTTCTACGGGCGTAACTCTTACAGTAGTTGCGATACGCGGGGCGCGCGCGCCGCCTGGAGGACCGCCCGCTCTCTGCGTTTGCTGATCGGGACTGAAAATATTTATTGCGATAAGCCCGGCAAACAAAATAACCAATAAAACAATTGCGATCGTAACAATTCTATTTTTTTTCACCTGACACTCCAAAAGTCTGTATTAAATATTTCCAGTCCGCGTTTAAAGCGGCTGAAAGATCCAATATCATATTAAAATAGGAAAGTTCACTCTGTAATAAACGCTGTTTTGCGCTTGCCATATTGTTGCGGGCGTTTTCCAGCGTAAGGTATTCAACCGTTCCGTTTCTGAAACCAAGTTCCGTTAGCTGATAACTGCGTTCCGCCGATTCATGGCTCAGTATGGCAATCTCAATGCTGTTCCAGGAATTTCCAAGAAGCGCTGTTAAGGAACGGATTTGAGTTTTTGCGGAATCTTCCGCGATTGAAAGATCCAGCTTTGCCTTTTTTATAGAATCATTTGCCCTGCTTACGGACTGACTTCTGGAAGTTCCGGGAATCCATGGATCGATAGGGATACTAAGGCGCGCGCTCGCGCTGAAGGTATCAGTATATGGATTAAAATTGCGGCTGCTCCAGTCGACCGATAAATTCAGCGAAGGCGCGCGGCTCTGCATAACAATCTGTCTTTCAGCGTTTACAAGCCTTTCAATTTCCTGTCTGCCTCTTTCAATATCAGGCCGCCCGGGAAGATGCTGATTTATCAGCATATCCGCATTGGCTTCTATTTTGATGATGTTAATCTCGCCTGAAAGCGCAACATTGGCGTTAGACGGCATGCCAAGCATTGCAAGAAATTCTCCCATGCTGTTAGCGTTGGAGATAACCGCGGTGTTTAAATTGTAGCGAGCGTTTTCAACAGCCAGTTTACTCTGCGTCAGCGCAAGTTCTCCGACTATGCCGTTTTTAAAAGATATCTCATTCCTTTCATATTGTCTTTGAGCGAGATTCAGAATTTCTTCAAGGAGGAGTAGGTTATTTTTTTCCGCTACAAGCGAATAGAATCTTTTAGTCACTTGGATGGAAAGCTGATTGCAGGCGTCTTCGTACCTCAGGATATTGCCTTCATGGGCCAGTTTGATATTTTTAATTGTATATGGAATTCCGGCGTTCAGTCCAAGACTTATTCCAAAACCAACACTGTAATTTAAACCCGGATTGTTAGACGCAGGACCGAATAACGGATTGCTGTACCCTATGCTGGCGCTGGCGCTTATTGTCGGAAAAATCTCCGACCATATATTTTTTTCCGAGTATCCGCTTGCTGCAAGATCGATTTCACTTTTTTTCAGGTTAAGGTTGCTGTCCAGAGCGAGTTTTACTGCCCTGTCCAGGCTAAGTGCGTTTACTGTCTGTTCACTTGTTTGAGCAAGGAGGCTAAGCTGCATAAAAAACAATAAAAATACAATTAAAATGACAAATCTATGGCGCAGATCACTCCTCCTATTTTGAATAGTACTATATATATGAAATTTAATACATATTAAGAAGGTTACACTACCTGAATAATAACTGAACTTTAATTTACTGTAGAAATAATTTATTATGTTACAGAAATTTTAAGTTTTCTCAGGCAGATATTTCCAGTAACGCCTGGGCATTAATTGACGCTGCAGATTGGGGTTATCCCTGCTTTCATTGTTGATTGTCTTGTGATAATGTTTCCAGAGGGCTTCCCATTTATCGTTATCTTGATTAATTATATAATATTCCGTTAAATCCTGCTGAACCGTTATTCTAGCCTGTTCTGCGTACTGGCCGCTCAAACATAA
>WQSQ01000102.1 GCA_009787775.1 Treponema sp. | reverse complement strand
ATTAATAATAATGATCCGGTTAACCCGGATAATGTTTTTACATGGTCTGATGAATTCAGATATATGCTTGGGTATTCAAGCGTTGAGGATTTTCCGAACTCTATGGAAAGCTGGAGTGACAAACTGCACCCCGATGAAAAAGAAGTGGTTTTTAAGGCTGTTTATGATCATATTTTGGACAAAACAGGAAACACGCCTTATGACGTTGAATACAGGCTTCTTTGCAAGAGCGGCGAGTATTTATATTTTCGCGTATGCGGGGAGTCTATCCGGGATAAAGATGGTAATGTAAGCCGTGTCGCAGGCGCTATAATGGATATAACAGAAGAAAAAAATATATTATTCAGCACACAAAAACAACGTATAGACGCTGAGCAGGCAAATAAGGCAAAGAGCACCTTCCTTAGCAACATGAGCCACGAGATACGCACGCCGTTAAACGCTATTATCGGAATGACGACAATCGGAAAAATGGCGGATGATATAGTAAAAAAAGATAACGCCTTCTTTAAAATTGAAGGAGCGTCAAAACATTTGCTTGGNAGTTATNAATGATGTTCTTGATATGTCAAAGATAGAAGCAAACAANCTTCAGCTTTCGCCTGTCAGTTTNAATTTTGACGGAATGCTGCAAAAATCNATGGACATTGTTAACCCTCGCATAGAAGAAAGAAGACAAAAATTAATTGTTAATACAGCGGAAAATATTCCGCCGGTGCTTATTGGNGACGACCAAAGACTTGTGCAGGTAATAACCAATCTTTTATCCAACGCTGTCAAGTTCACGCCGGAGGAAGGCAATATTACAATTGCTTCACGGCTTGTTTCAGAAGAAAACGATATGTGCCGCATTGAAGTCTGCGTCTGTGACACAGGCATCGGCATTACAGATGAACAAAAAAGCCGTTTGTTTGAATCCTTTGAACAGGCCGACGCGCGCACTGCTCGTAACTTCGGCGGAACAGGACTTGGTCTTCCAATTTCCAAGCGTATAGTTGAGCTTATGGAAGGAAATATTTGGATAGAGTCGCAGCTTGGAGAGGGTTCTAAATTTTTCTTTGATGTTTTATTAAAACGGGGAGACAGCAGCGAATATTCCGACGGAGCAGACAAAAATAATAAAAATGACTTCGCTGATTTTACCGGTAAGACAGTGCTGCTTGCAGAAGATGTAGAAATTAACCGGGAGATTGTTATGACCTTGCTGGAGCCAACTAATTTAACAATTGAGTGCGCCGAGAATGGGACAGCGGCAGTCCGTATGTTCACAGAAGCGCCTGATAAATATGATTTAATTTTCATGGACATACAAATGCCGGAAATGGACGGTTACGAGGCAACTCAAACTATTCGCGCGTTAGAGAGAAACTTAAGCATGGCGAATCCTAAATGGGTTCCAATTATCGCAATGACAGCTAACGTATTCCGCGAAGACGTAGAAAGGTGCCTCGAAGCCGGCATGAATGACCATTTAAAAAAACCGATAGATCTAAACTCTTTGATTAACATTTTAAAGAAATATCTGGCGTAGAATCCCATATGGCGGTTTACGACGTTTCGCCGAAGGCGAAATGTAGGACAGCTCGCTGTCCGTCGTAAACCGCTGCGATAGGCGGCGTAGGTCGCAGACCTCGCTTATCGTGAGAATAAACGTCGTCCGACTACCGTCGGATGACGTTTATTCAACTTTGAACTTGGCAACTTCACCTAACAATATGTTAATCTTGTCCTTGTTGGATACTGTCAGCTCGTTAACACGGTGGACTGCGATGTTAATTTGGTCAGCGCCGGTTGCCATCTCGTTCATACCGCCTGTGATTTCCTGGGTAATAATCTCAAGGTTCTTACCTTCTCTTATTACTTCGCCGGAACCTTCATGCATTTCGTGTGAACCGCCTTTAACCTGTCTTGTAATTTCGTTAAGGTTTCCAATGGCTTCGAGGATCTGCTTGCTTCCTTGTCCCTGTTCTTCCATCGCGTTGCGGATGTTCTCTTCCTGGTCAGCAACTGTTTTAATGTGACCGTCGATTGTTTCAAACTTCTGAAGAACGTTATCTGTTGACAAGGTAATCTTGTCGATTGATTCTTTAATCTTTTTAAGTACTATGCTGATTGTTTTTGACTGCTCGGAAGAATTTTCAGCTAACTTTCTGATTTCGTCAGAGACAACCGCGAAACCCTTTCCGGCTTCACCCGCGTGCGCGGCTTCGATAGCGGCGTTCATGGAGAGCAGGTTAGTCTGACTCGCGATATTTTCCATAACAGAGTTGATTTCCAATAAGCCTTCGGATTCGCGCATGATTTCCTGAATGTCAGACGCTACATCCTGTAAGCCTGTGCGGCCAACCTCAGAAGCGCTTTTTAAATGATTAACATTTTCTACGTTTTTCATAAGCGTATGTGTTACAGATTGAATATTGGCAAGCATCTCTTCGACAGCGGACGAAGACTGTGAAACCGAAGATGTTTGTTTTTCAACCTGATCGTTTAATTTGTTAATATTAACTGTTATTTGTTCCATTGTAGCGTTAGTTTCTGTTACGCTTGCGCTCTGGTTTAAGGCGCGGGTTTTAATACTTTGAATGTTAGCGTTAATTTCGTTTACAGCGGCAGCAGTTTCATTCATGTTAGACGAAAGTTCTGTTCCTATGTCAGAAAGCTCCTCAGATTGATCTTTAATCGTGCCTATAAGCCCTTTTATTTTACCGACAGTTACGTTAAGGGCTTTTGCTATATTTCCAATTTCGTCACTGCTCTTTGCCTCAGCCTCATGTGTAAAGTCGCCGTTACCGACGAATTCAAAAACACCTTCCATCTTTTTAAGAGGAGCGGTAATAGACTGGGCTACAACTAAAATAATAATTGTGATAAGAAATAAAATAACAATGCTGATAATAATTAAAACTAATGTCATTGAATTTACAGGCTTCATTACAGTTGCCAATGGAATTATAGAAGCGGCAGACCATGACGTTCCTGTTCTTCCCAGTTCAAAAGGTTCAGTTACAAGCATCATTTTTTGGCCTGTTATTCCCTGAACTACATGGACAAATTCTTTACTGTTAGTTATTGCGTTCATCATTTCGACGAGAGAATCGCCAACCATGTCTTTTTCTGTATCACGCGCGTTTTTGCCAAGTCTTTCGGAGTCCGGGTGACCTACGATATAACCTGTATTGGTGAATACTCCCGAGAACCCGTCTCCAAACGGTTTGATCGATTCCACCATATTGTTTACCTGGGATAAATC
>WQSQ01000101.1 GCA_009787775.1 Treponema sp. | reverse complement strand
TTCCTTTGTCCAGAATTATGCTTGGCTGTCTTCTGGATTGCCGGAAGTTGATCCCTGTCTTGCTTTCTTGTGAAAATTGATTTCCGTGTGTCAGATAAACCTTTATAAAATGACAAATCAGGCGCAATTCAGAATTTTCTTCTTGCTTTCCGGTAAAAAGTAGTATATTATAAAAACAATTATGAATAATACTGTTGAAATTTATACGTCTGCTTCCGAGTTCATCACCCGCGCGCGGGTGGAAGAAATCATTAAAAGACATTCGTTTACGGCGGCGGGGCTGGGAATTGTACCAGTGCCGTTTTTTAACTTTTTTTCCGTGTCCGCAGTCCAGATTAGCATGGTTCAGGCAATAGCCCGCTTGTACAATGTGGCGGAAAAAAAGTCCTCAATTAAAAACATCATTGCCTCAGTGCTTGGAGGTTTGGGAGCGACAGGCATTTCAGGACTCTCCATAGCAAAGTTAGGCGTTGTCCCCGTTATCGGAGGATCCCTTGCGGCTTTCTCGGCTCCCGCTTTGAACGGTTTTTCGACCTATGCCATAGGTTATATGTTCGCTAAATACTATGAATCCCCCGACGGGTTCATAAAAGCCAATGCTCATGCATTAACCGAGTGGTTTAAAGAAGGTTTCAAAGAAGGCCGGGAAAAACTGGGGGATGCCATTTCGGGCAAGGCCAAAGCGGTATGATACAGTTCTTGTATGAAAACCTAATCGCTGACGGCGCATGGCGGTTTTTTCTGACAGGTATAGGCATAACATTTCTCATTGTGCTGCAAGGGCTAATCATCGGGACTTTTTGCGGCATTATTCTATGCGCCATGTCCCTCTGCCGTTTCCGGATTTTGCAGGCTGTCTCCCGCGTCTACATTCTGTTTATGAGCGGGACACCGGTTATCCTTATACTGATGCTGTTCTTCTATGTGATTTTAGCCCCGTTCGGCACAGAAGCGGTAATAACCGCAATTATCGCTTTCGGTCTGCGAAGCGGCGCTTTGATTGGGGAGATCATGAAGAGCGCGCTTGCCGGAGTGGATCAAGGGCAGGTTAACGCGGCGCGTACTCTTGGATTTAGCCGCATGGGGGCTTTCCTCCATGTAACCCTGCCTCAGGCAATACGTGTCGGCAAACCCCTTTACAAGCACAATGTGGTAACTCTTTTACAGGATACCAGTGTAGTAGGTTATATAACCGTTAACGATTTAACACGAGTGGTCAACAGCATGGGAAGCCGCACGGGAAATCCTCTCATTTCGCTGCTTGTCGGAATCGCGATATATCTCTTGCTTTCGGCTGTTATAAGTTCTCTTTTTAATATTTCAGATATCGGCAAAAGGCGGCGTAAAACAGCATGATCACCATAAAAAATCTTTCCAAATCTTTTGGCTCATTGACCGTTTTACAGAACGTGAACGCCGTAATAGAAAAAGGGGAATGTGTTTCCATAATCGGCCCTTCCGGCACGGGGAAGAGCGTCTTCCTCTCCTGCATAAACGGACTTCTAACCCCGGACGCCGGAAATGTTTTTATTGACGGCATTGATTTTTACGATAAAAAAACCGACATCAACAAAATGCGGGAACGCATGGGCATGGTGTATCAGAGTTTCAACCTTTTCTCCCATCTGACTGTTTTGGAAAATATCACACTTGCCCCGATAAAGATAAAAAAAATTCCCAAAGAGGAAGCGGTTAAAAAAGCAAAAGAACTTTTAAACATGGTCAGCCTTGCAACCAAAGAAAACGCTTACCCGGACGAACTGTCTGGCGGACAGAAACAGCGTATCGCCATTGCCCGCGCTTTGGCAATGGATCCGCAACTCATACTGTTTGACGAGCCCACAAGCGCTTTGGATCCCGGCATGGCAGGCGAAGTATTGGCGGTAATCCGCTCGCTCGCGAAACAGGGTATGACCATGGTCATTGTAACCCACGAGATGAACTTCGCCAAAGAAGTATCCAACCGCGTATTTTACATGGACTGCATGGGTATCCACGAAACCGGCACACCTGATGAAATTTTTGACAAACCCCAAAAGGAAAAAACCAGAGCATTCATAATGCGGCTTAAAACACTTGAACTGCGCATAGACTCTCATCAGTTCGATCTTTTGGCGCACATGTCCTCAATCGAACAATTCTGCGTAAAATATAATATCGAGAAAAAACGTATCAACAAAAGCCAAATGGTTTTTGAAGAACTGGTGATGTACCTGCTTAAAAATCATTTTACGGAGACCGATACCCCCGGCATCATCGTAACAATTGATTACGCCGAACGGGAAAAAGATATTGTCATCAATGTCAGTTACGGCGGAAAAACATCCGATCCTTTCGCGGGAACGGACGACGATGATTCATTGGGGCTGCTGATGGTTCAGCGCATGTCCAAATCCGCCGTTTATGAAAACGATAACGGTAAGAACAGGATAACGGTGACGTTGTAAAAATTATTGTTTGCTTTTTTTACTGAAAAACCTTAAAACAAGAATAATCTCAGAATTATCCGAGATTTCAGTGCAATGTATTGACAATGAGCGTAAAATTTTGTATTTTTATTTTAAGAGGTAAATATGACCGAATCAACTAACCTGAATATTCGTATTGATAAAGAACTCAAGGAGCAAGCTGAATACTTTTTTAGTGAGTTGGGTTTGAATATGTCATCGGCATTTAATATTTTTGTACGTCAATCATTAAGGCAGGGTAAAATACCTTTTGAAATCTCCCTTGCCTCTGACCCATTTTATAGCTCTGCAAATTTAGCAGTTTTACGAAAATCCATTCAGGAAGCAAACGAAGGAAAATTCGTTACCAAAACCCTTGACGAATTACGGGCAATGGAATAATGAAAATACATTTTACAGAAACCGGCTGGAAGGATTATCTTTATCTGGGAAGAACAGGATAAAAGGGTACTGAAACAAATAAACAAATTAATAACCGATATAGAACGTAATGGTTATGACGGTATCGGAAAGCCCGAACAGCTGCGCAGCGGTTTGTCAGGCTGGTGGTCTCGCCGTATTGATGAGAAAAATCGCCTTGTTTACCGGATTATTGACGATGAAGCTGTTGAAATTTCTCAGTGTAGGGGACATTACGGTGATAAGTAATTAGCGGCTGTCCGAGAAGTAAAAATTTAACCACCAACAACCAGAACTTCGTATAAAAGTCCAGTTGTAGATTTGTAGACCTTTGCTAAATACTTACCCTGTATGGAATTAGCGTTGCTTGTTCGATACGATGTAA
>WQSQ01000100.1 GCA_009787775.1 Treponema sp. | reverse complement strand
AGCTTCTTCTTTTTTGCTTTTCAGCCAGAAGCCGTAACTTTGCGAAATATCTTCGATAACGGGGATTCCAAGCTCTGCGATGGAAGCGGTATCAGGCGAATAACCCAGCGTATGATTAAGCGCAATCGCGCCGATACTTACATCGGGCGGTTTTTTGGAAATTACGCTTTCGATTGATTCCCTGTTGATGCAGGGAAAATCGTAGGAAACGTCGCAGTACATGGGAAGCAGCTGCAAATCGTGCAGTACCTGAAGATAATAACGCGGGGAAAGTGCTGATACAATTACAGCCTGCCCGCGCTGGACATTCAACGCGTTAAGCGCAAGATGCAGGGCGACGGCAGGGCTTCTTAAAGCGAGCGCGTAATCAAACTTTAACTGTTCCTTTGCGGTATTAAGCAGAAAGCGGTTTCTTTCGCCGGGGCCGATCTTTTCTTCCACCATCGCCGTCAAGACCGCGTCCATTTCTTTTCGTCTTATTGTGGGAGAATATACTTCTATTTTCATGTTAACCTACAGAAATTACTGAATGCCTTTCATTCAATTTATCGTTAATAAACACTATCTGCGCAGTTCGGCTATTTTCTGAAGTTCTTTCGGATTAAAGAGATCCCTTATATCAAGAAGGATAAGATATCCGTCTTCCTGACGAACCACGCCTTCGATATATTCAGCGCCNATCCCTGAGAACATCTGGGGAGGCGGCTGTATTTGATCTTTTTCAACAGTAACAACACGGGATATNCTGTCAATAATTATGCCGAGCTTCATTCCGTCAATATCAAGAATGATAAAACCGGACAACAAATCATCTTCTTCGGAAGATACAAGTTTTCTTAAATGAAATCTTTTGTGCAGATTAATAATGGGAATAATCTCGCTTCGAAGGTTAAAAATTCCTTCTACATACGTTGGAGCATTGGGAATTGGACGGATTGCCTGAACACGGACAATCTCCTTTACGTCCATTATATTGACGCCATAAAGTTCCTCCCCAAGCTGGAAAGTAACCAATTGTCTGGATTCCGTTTTATTAACATCAGCACGTATTGCCATTGCGGATATCCTCCCTATCTATTAAGTTTAACATAAAAACTGTATCAATTCAAGTATTATTATAGCGAAGTTAATGCGCGATTACTCCCTTACCCAGACTTGAGCGAACCCGAGAGAACCCATTCTGGCTGAAGCCGCGTAAATATCGTGAGAAGCAATTCCGGTTGCCATAACACGGTATAACGCGCCAGAAAATTCGACAAATACGTCAAAACCTGCGCCGTTTAGGAGTCCTGCCGCTCTGTTTGCGGTATCCTGCGACGTATAGGCGCCTACCTGAAGACTGTAAATTTTACCGGAATTTCTGTCCGGAAGCCCTGGAATTATCTGCACAGATTCCGGGTTTACAGGAGGCGGCAGAATTGTCTGAACCGCTGATGCCTGGGACGCAACTCTTAAATCAGGAACAAGACCGCTCATGTTTGTCGTATACGAAAGCGCGTCCAGCACAGATTGATTTATCGAAGCGCCTGACGCGGGGCTTCCATTGGCGGGTGTTCCGTTAACAGGTTCAGTACCGAAACTTCCCGATGACTGCGATGGAGTGTTATACGTGTATATGAAAGCTTCACGGGCTTCTCTTGCCTCGCGGGCTTCTCTCGCTTCGCGCGCTTCCCTTGCCTCACGCGCCTCTCTTGCTTCGCGCGCTTCCAGAGCTTCTCTTGCAGCCTGCGCTTCGCGCGCGGCTTGCGCTTCGCGCGCGGCTTGCGCTTCACGGGCAGCCTGAGCTTCACGTGCAGCTTGCGCATCGCGGGCGGCTTGAGCTTCGCGGGCGGCTTGCGCTTCGCGGGCGGCTTGCGCTTCGCGGGCAGCCTGCGCATCCCTTGATTCCCTTGAATCCATTGTCATTGCAAAGAGCCAAGCAAGAAATTCAGTTGTTTGGCTTCCACCTGAACCCATACTGCTGTACGCATCCGGAAGTCCGTATGTCACATCTTCCTTCTGGCTGGCAGGCGGCTGTGTTATTACAGACTGCGTTACTATAGGTTGTACAGCGGCAGGCTGATTATCAATAGGCTGGCTTACAGGCTGCTGGTTTGTTACAGGCTGGCTGGAAGAACTCTGGTTTGATACGGAAGGCGCTACAGCGGCAGCCTGGGCAGTTTCATTTTGGGATGTCTGCTGCGGAATTACTATTTGTACAGGCACGTTAATCTGCGGCTGTTCTGATACATCCGGCTGTTTCCTTTCCTGAACAACNAGGACCGGTTCAAATAAATCAACAATCTGCCCTCCGTTTGATTCCTGAGATGCAGGACGCGCNGGNGCNCTGACAGTTAAAACAATCTGTCCGCCCGCTCTCATTTCCAGAGCCTGTAAAGCCGCGGGAGATAAATCGACTATCCGGTTTAAGGAAGGATCAATACGATCAATAATAGTAATTTCAACTTCTTTGCCGTTCTGCGGATTGGTAATTTTAACAGTTGAATTTAACGGAAGACTTGGATGAGCCCCGACAAAACCCGCTTCTGTCATTTCCTGGCTTGCCGCTCCGCGCATGGTAAAATCGCCAAGCCTTGCCTGTGCGAAAGCCATCGATATAATAAATGAGGCGGTAAATATGACCAAAATCAGCCGTTTCATTTGATTCCTCTCCTGTTACAATACCCCTCCATATTATTATTTTAAGGAAAAACAAGAGCTTTTGCAAGAAAGTTGGAAAGAAAATTGGAACTTTTACATAATTAATTCAAAAAACGGGCCGGATATAAGTTCAAAACGGAATTACTGTTATGAAAATGCAATTTATGATATTGTAAAAAAATCATGAGTAACCTGATAAACTGCATTGCACACAAATCAAGCGACGGGCAGCTTCTTATCGGCGATGAATACACCGCTCTTTTTGACTGTGGCATGATGTTCTGCCGAGAAAAAACCATCGAAAATGTAAAAAACGCGCTTAACGGAAGAGCGCTGGATTACATTTTTTTAACGCATACGCATTATGATCATATAGGCGCGCTCCCGTTTTTCAGAAAAGTATGGAGCAATACGCGCGTTGTCACCTGTGCTGCCGGAGCCGCTGTCTTGTTAAAAAGCACTCCCCGAAGAGTTATCCGCGAACTGTCCATAACGGCGGCGGAGAATTACAATGCCAAATCTGACATGGAATACAGCGACGATTTATTTTATGCCGACATAACAGTAAAAGAGAATGACATTATATCCCTTGGCGGAATTTCCGTTCAAATACTCGAAACACCCGGCCACACAAGGGATTCACTCGCCTTTTTCATACCAGAAATTAAACTTCTTATCATAAA
>WQSQ01000099.1 GCA_009787775.1 Treponema sp. | reverse complement strand
GGGTTTTCATATATTAAGGGTTTCATCAAAAGACCGCGAAGGCAGAATCGCCCTTACGGAAATAACATTTTATGTTACAGGTTCGGGCGGTTACTGGAACATGGCTAACCCGGCAGAAATCAGGCTTACGCCGGATCAGGAAGTGTACGAACCGGGAGATACGGCGAAAATCCTTATGCAAAGCACTCTGCCTGAGGGCTGGTACCTTATCACCGTGGAACGCGAAGGTATTTTCACTGAAGAAGTGCGGCATTTTGCGGAACCTGTCACCGTGATTGACATTCCGGTTGCGCGTAACTTTGTGCCAGTGGTATATGTATCAGTCTCGTCTTATTCGGTCAGATCCGGCCCTCCGGCTCATGAGTACGGAAGCCCCGATCTTGACAAGCCGAAAGGTTATTTTGGCGTAACGCGGGTCAACGTTAATCCGCGCGCAAGGGCGTTTTCCGTCAAGGCGGAAAGCGATAAAATCACCTACCGGCCCGGAGAAGAAGTTACAATGACGTTAACTGCAACAAAGGACGGAAGGCCTCTGCCTAACGCGGAACTTACGCTGATGGCGGTTGACCGCGGAGTGCTGGATCTTATAAATTACCATGTGCCGGATCCTATAAGCTATTTTTATAATGAAAACCGCTTCCCGCTTTCNGTAAACGGAGGAGATTCNCGCGCGTGGCTCATGGATCCTGTCACATACAGCGTAAAAAATCTCGCGGGAGGGGACGCCGATAATGACAGCAAGATTGAAGAGCGCAAGGACTTTAACCCCACGGCGGTTTTTGAACCGATGCTGATTACGGATTCCAGCGGAAAAGTTACGTGCAAATTTAAGCTGCCTGACAATCTTACGACATATCGCATAACGGTATTCGGTGTGCGTGGAGATCTTTTTGCCCTTAAGGAAAGCGAGATTGCGGCTCAGAACAGGATAAATGTGCGGGATGTTATCCCCCGCCGTTTAAGGGAACGCGATACGGCGGAAGCTGGAGTGCTCATTACAAACCTGGATTCAGTTTCGCATACTCTGACAGTCAGGCTTAATATAGGCTCTCCGCTGCCGAATGACGCTTCAAGCGGCTATTTAAAAATTCCTGGAAACGCTTTTGTGGACGGGATCGCCGAACGGCGCGTAACGGTAAGAAGCGGCGCAAACGCCGTTGTATATTTTGATGTAGCCGCTGTAAAGGAAGGAACCGTTACTCTGAATTTTACAATTAATTCTGATATTCTAAATGAGAGGCTTATAAAAGAACTGGTAATTGAACGTCCTTATATAATGGAAACTGTTACCGCTACAGGCACTGTAACAGGGAACTCAGCAGGCGAGGGTATTGTCATCCCTTCGTTCGCGGATAATAATGTTGGCAGCCTTTCGCTGACGCTTGACGCTACGCGCCTTAGTTTGCTGGAATCAGCTGTTTCATGGCTTTTCAAGTATCCGTACGGGTGTCTTGAACAGCGAAGCGCGGCTATTATGCCTCTGGTTGTATTCGGTGAACATTTGGACAGTTTTGGCATTAAAAGTGAAATTTCCAATCCTCACCTTGTAGTTGAAAACGAACTGAAGTACTGGGCGCAGCTTCAATTGACAAACGGCGGTTTTCCGTACTGGCCGTCGGGCACAAGAGCCGATTTTTATATCAGTCTGCGGATAGCGCATATAATCGCCATAGCGAGATCTAAAAATATCAATGTGCCAGCGTCTTTTAATATTAATTCTCTTACAGCATACCTTAACCGTGAATATCAGGAAATACAAAGGTTAAACAGAAACGCATCGTCATATTATTATCAGTCGTATCTGCAGGCCTATATGCTTTATGTTGTAACATTGTTAGGCGAAAGGGCGGACCCGTCGCGGTTAGCTGAAATTTTAAACCGTGATAATATTGATCCGTCCGTGCTTGCCTTTGCGGGAATGACATACCGTCTTATGAGACGAAACGCGGAAGCCGCGAGTACCGCGCAGCGTCTTAGAGATCTGATACGGTTAACCGCCAGAGGCGCGGATATCACAGATCCGCTGGACAGGTTCCGTTCTAACTATTACGGGGGGAATATAGAACAGCTCGCTCTGGCCCTTCAGTTCTTCGCGGAACAGTATCCCGGGGATGAGATTAACACTCGCCTCCTTTTCGCTCTGATTGATAATAAACGCTCTACAGACGGCTATTGGCAAAGTACCGCGGTAACAGTGCGCGTTCTCTCGGCTGTTGACGCGTTAATCAGAGCGGATAATCTTGTTAATATTGAGNTTAACGCNTCTGTAACNCTGGCAGGATCGGAACTTCTTAGCGGCATGTTCAGAGNTTTAAGCGCAAAGCCCGTTACGGGAACATTTGATTTTAACGATAGAGTTCTTGCGAACATTACCNGGGATCGAATGCAGCCATTGAACTTTACCCGGCAGGGATCCGGTAATATTTATTATACGGCGTCTTTACGTTATGCGATACCGTCTGAACTTCAGAATTTCCGCGATGAAGGCATTGGTGTTTTCATGACATTATACGATGTAAACACNGGAGAGGAAATCAAGGGAACCGGTTTGCAGAGCGGAAAAACATACCGTGCCAGGGTNAGGGTGTCTTCAGCGAGGGATCGCGCGTATCTCGCGCTGCGCGTACCCATTCCGTCCGGAGCTGAAATATTGGACGCCGCTTTTGTTACTACCGCTTCATATGACGATAGAGGCGGCGCTGAAGGGGAAGATACAGAACAAAACACATCATGGATAAGCCATCAGTTAATAATGGATAACGAGGTTCAATACTTCTGGGACTGGTTTATAAGAGGTGAGAATACAGTTAATTTCCTTTTCCGCACAGCGAGGAGGGGAGTGTATCCAACGCCGCCTGTTCAGGCTGAATGCATGTACGAAGCGGAAATCTTCGGACGAAGCAATGGTTTAATTTACACTATTGAGTAAATCTATTGTATGAGATGATAAAAGAACTGAAATTATCAAGAAATATTTTAATTATTGCAATTGCGCTTGTTTTATGTTTTTCTGTCTGGCTTGTTCTGCGGTTTTCTCCTTATCCTGAACTGCGGTTATTTTCAGAACGGCCTTACAGCATCCGTTATTATGACCGGAACGGCGAGCTATTGCAGATAACGGCGCTTGAAGACGGGCTGAGAAGGGAAGTGCCGCCTGAGATTCCTTCTCAGGTAAAGGATGTCTTTGTATTCGCGGAGGATAAACGCTTCTATAACCATGACGGCGTTGATGTTTTTGCGCTGTTTAGGGCGCTTTATCAGAACACCAGGGGCGGCAGGAGGGTAAGCGGAGCTTCTACAATCACAATGCAAGCCGCGCGGTTAATTGGAAATTACGCGGCGAAATCTCCCGCCCGCCC
>WQSQ01000098.1 GCA_009787775.1 Treponema sp. | reverse complement strand
TATCCAGTACAAACTGGAGGCTGAATTCAAATAACTGGCCTGAATATCCGTATAGTTCATTGTCGGAAACAGCCCTTTCCAGAATTTGCGTTTTTACCGCGAGATCGGCTCTGGAAAATTGCTGCATATACATTTGCAGCGCTGCGCTGTCTTGCGGTTCGCAAAAAGCGCCGGAAGATAAAAAAACAAGCAGGANAAATAAACTTGCACGCTTATTCATTTATTACCTCCTTAAATTTCCCGGATTGGCTGCTGCCTGCCGCTCCTGAAAGAATTTCTTCTTCCATTATGCGAAACGGCAGTTCTTCATAATCATCGTCAGAGATCATATCAAAAACTTCGCACATAATTTGATTTCGCGTAACAATCGGCAGTGATTCGGATTCCATGTGTATCAGCGACATATTTGATTCAGGTTTATAATCCACAGAGCGCACTGTGCCGGGCATGCAAAGCGGAATTTTATTCAGAGAGAACTGTATTTTAAAACGCAGTCCGGCTGACGCCTGCCCTTTCACCCTGAATGCGCAGCCCGAATCTGAAATGTCTTCCAGTATACATTTAAGCCCCGGCGATGTTTCCAGGCTGTGAAGTTCATTTTCATCAAGCATATAGACAAAAGCCGGTTTATGGAGTTTAACGCGCAGCGATTTTCGTTTTTGTGTTCTGAAAAGCGAATCATTGTGCTCTACCTTTATGGAAGAAATTCCTTTGGAAAAAACTTCGTCTATTACGCTCGTATCAAACACATACCCCGCGTCATCTTCGCGCCAGAAGTAAACTGATAAATAAATGCCGTTCCATTGCATTGCAGAAGTCATTTTCGCGTTTACGGGACGGGAAATTGTAAGATGATTATTGGTGTTTTTTATTACTTCAGATTTGAAAACGCCCGTACCGGGCACCAAAATGCGCAAAGTCTGACCTTCGCTGATAAGNCGGGAGTTGGTAATAGAAGTTTTTNTATCTGAATTTTTCATTTCAACTTCCTTACAATAGTCAAAAAGCCTGGAAAGAAAATCCTGTATAGGCGGATTATCGCCTTCTCCCGATATCCGCACAGTATTTACAACGAATCGTATATAGTTTTCAAGGCTTGTTTGGGATGTAAATATTGACACNGGATTTTTTATGCTGCTATTGGTCATATAACGCCTGATCTGTTCCAGTTCTTTTATGGAAAAACCTTCTTCTTTTCCTTTGGAAAAGAACTGAATCCAGCTTCCGCCGGTTTTTTCCTTTGAGGAACGGGTAAAAAGGTAGACGCAGAGGACCAATAGGCCGATTANTATAAAAAAAATTGTCAACCTTTTACCTCAATTGCGCAAGATTTATTTCGTTTATTTAATTATAATACAGAAACAGCATTATGGGTATATATATAGAGATTCTTATATTATATGTAGTATTGTTTTTTTCAGGTTCAACAGGCCTGTTTTTAAGAGGCGAACCTGGTTTTTCAAATACCGCGGAACTTGCCCGTTTATTAACATATACTATCCCATCGCTTGCCTTAATATGGTATCTATTGTTAAGGGCAAGGAAATTAAAAGACTGGGGCATCCGGCCNTGTAAGAATGACCTGATTTCCTGCTTAATAACATTTCCATGCCTTCTGATTACCGGTTTTTTCATATCTGCCATNGCCGCCTTTATCAGCGGAAATTCCATGCAGNTATCACTGTACTTCCCTTCCACTGCTCAGGGATGGATACTATTGTGCATTTCCTGCATTATCAGCGCATACCTTGAGGAAAGTTTCTTCCGTTTTTATCTGCTGTCAAGAAGGGAAGAATTGCACCTTGGTCCCGCGTCCGCGCTTGCGGTTTCCACGGCGTTGTTTTCAATCTGTCATATTTATGAAGGCCCCTGGGGATTCTTAAATTCCGTTCTTGCGGGAACGCTTCTTGCGTTTATNTTTTTACGGTACAATTCCCTTCATGGCATATCCGTCGCTCATGGTTTATACAATATCGCGGTGTATGTGATTTATGCGTTATTAAACTGAAAACTGTTATCTGCTCACTGCCCATACAANAGTTCCGCTAATTACCGCCGTCAGCGGAATCGCTATTAACGTAAAAGTTTTCCAGAATTTTGAGTTTCGTTCGTATTTCGCCGATAAGTCTGATTGCGTCCTGTAGGTTGCGGACATTTCGTTCAGACGCGTCTGCAAGTCCTTCAGTAAGTTCTCTTGCTCTTGTATTATACTCTCGTAACTTCCGATTAATATCCCGCTCTCGTTCAAGTTCACCCTCAAGCTGTCCAATAATTTCTGCTGCTCTTCCGTGCTGGAGATTGTATCGGCGATCAAGTTCTCCAATATCAGCAGATCTCTGTCTATTGATGAAAAGTCCTGACAGTACGCAGCCGGCGGAAAAAGCAAGCAGTAAAAAAAGCAAAGAGCGAATATACGGTTTGAGACGGCGGAAAATTTCATGCAAGATGAACGCTCTTGATTCTATGCATTACAAGATCGCCGTGAACTCCTACAAGTTCCCTTCGTGGATTTATTGTCAGATCCATGGCTTCAAGCGGAATGGTGCCGAGTAAGACTTCGTCAGCTTCCGGTAAAACCAATGCGTCGCATGTAACACGCCGGTTCTTCCATTTTATCTCCACAGGTCCGGCTACGCTGTACTCCGCAATAGAACCGTTGGCAAGCGCCTCAAGCTCCGTACCAAGTAATTTTAACCCAAGTTTTTCGCGGACGGTTTCATTTATCACCAGTGTCCACGCGCCCGTATCAATTAACGCGTTAACTGTAATTTTTCTGATTTTTGATTCATCGATCAGGCCTTCATCGGCCCTTGTCTTGTCATTTAAATTTTTCAGTGTAATTTCTGTTTTTACAATGGACATATAAACCTCCGTTAATTAAAATATAATAATATGCGTATTTAGCGTCCAGTAAATTCGTATTCTTGTCCGCTTATGTGTATGACAGAACACTAGTCAACAGCCTCTGTATACCGCTATACTGGAATTATGCGAAATGATATTGAAGGCGTAGCGTTCGATCTTGATGGCACACTCTATCCCAACTACCGCCTGCATTTAAGGCTTATTCCCTTTTTTTTTAAAGAATGGCGCCTTGTATCCGCTTTTGGAAAGGCCAGGAATATCATTCGTAAAAAACAAAAAAGCATGCTGCCCGACGATCTTGGCCATACAGGCGGCTTTTATGAACATCAGGCCGCCATTGCCGCTGAAATTCTCGGTGTACAGCCTTTGCCGCTGAAAGAAAAAATAGACCGGTTTATATACAGGGGCTGGGAACCTCTTTTTAAAACAATCAAACTTTTTAAAGGGGTGATAGAAACCTTGGCCGCTCTGAAGAATGCCGGTTATAAATTGGG
>WQSQ01000097.1 GCA_009787775.1 Treponema sp. | reverse complement strand
TGTCCCGGTGTGCTGTGTTCTTCATCATGGCGTTCAATACGCATTTCATCATCAAGAACCAGACCGCCAAGTGACAACGGTAAATGCCGCCTGTTTATGTTTATTTCATTTTTTGCCGGATCCCATGTTATGTCCATTTTTAATTATAGCCTCTTTTTTCTGCCGTTGCTATATTTCTTCTCCGGTATCGTTCATTTTAAAAACAGGATCAGCGAATAAAACCGAGCAATTCAAAATTGATGCAATGCTTTCAAGATCGTTATTTGTTAATTTCCCGCTTTTCATTTTACGTCCGAAATTCTGTGGTAATATACCGAGCCTTCGAGCAAGTTCTGCCTCTGACATATTTCCTCGACGTACCAGTAGAATTCTAATCTTTTCTTGAATAGTCAATTTATAGCCTCCCTATATGTTACCAATATAATCATATATCGGTACAAATGCAATCATTTACTTAGAAAAACATATCAAAAAAAGAATAAAAATAATCAATTTAGTATTGACATATAATCATATTAATATTATATTATAATCATATAAAGATTATACGGAGGTTTTGAAATGACTTTAGATGAAATCTTGGAAAAAATTAACAAACAATTCGAGGACATCTTTAACAGCATTAACCAGATCAACAACTCTTTAAGGGAACAGAAAAATGAACTGGCACAGGAGACAAGGCAATGAAAATAACAAGCAAAACAAGAAGCAAGGTTTTTGAACTTGCAAACAAACTGGCTCCGAAAATGGACGGGGACAAATCGGCTGCTTTCGTTCAGGCGTGGGCAATCGTAAAGGCTGGCGGTCTTGAAATAGCCGTTAAGGGCGTAACAATCGGGAACCGTCAAGAAGCCCTGCGCCGTCTGGCTTCATACAATCCCGGTCAGGTCAAGGCGGTGCTTGTGCCGGAACCTGCGAACCCTGCGGATAAAAACGCCGTAGCGGTCATGGTCGCTATTCAAGGCGGTCACGGGCTGTTCCGGCTCGGTTACGTTCCCCGCAATCTTGCTCCGGTAGTGTCTGCAATGCGCGGTCAACTCCCTGCTGTGCGTATCGTGTCCGGCACATGGGGCGTATGCAGTAAAACCACTTACGGGGCGCGTGTCGCTCTGGGGGTGTAGTCATGACAGCAAAGCAAGCAATCAAAGCCCGGTGCAAGGACTGCGCCGGGGTGCACTGTACATTCACAGACTGCGCTCTCACAGGTCTGGCAAAATCCAAAGGCAAGGTAAAGACATCAGCAATAAAAGCCTATTGTCGATGGTGCTTAAATAAACACCCTTTTAGTATTTGTAATTCCTTGGAATGCGCTATTTACCAGTTCAGGAATGAAAAGACACATATAAAAAATACCCTAAGTTTGCCTAAAAACAGGGGGTACATAGGGGGGTTCTTAAATCCTAATTCAATAAACGTGAATTTATACGGCAAAGAAAGTTCAGCCCTGTAAAACGCATATTTTGGAAATAACGGGACCGTATGGTTCCGGCAATCATAACCCTGCCGAGGTAAAACGGCAAAGGAAACAATTATGGATAAATCAAAAAAGCCATTCATCGACTACAAGACGGCATCAATGTTTGAGTGTATGCATGATTTTATCATGGCCGCAAATTATTTCTGTGAACGATTTAACAGAGAACTTGATAATTTCGAATCGTCAATTAAACTTTTCCGCTCTGCGCTGGCTCCAAGAGATAAACCCGAAGAGTGGGCGGACGCTCTGAAATATGATCACATCGACAATCTTATTGCTAATCTGCGACATGACACATGGGAAGCGGGTCTGACAAATACGCTTTTTGAGAAACTAAAAGACAGGCAATTCCGTAGCCGTTTTACTGGCTTACTTCCGGGGCTTCCTGTTCTCGAAAATGAAATCAAAGACAACCACGATATAGAATAGTGGGAACTGTCCGGGGCTTTCTGTAGCCCCGGAAATATCATGACAAGGAGAATAAGAAAATGGCAAAGCTGGCATTATATTTCAGGGAAAATGAAAGTATCGAGGATCGTAACCTTACGGCTTTTGAAATAAACGAGGTAACAACCGCCGCGCTGGGCGCTCATGCAATCATCAAAGTTATGACCGATTACGCAAACAACAATCCGCAAGGCAAGGCTGATGATACTATGGGCATTTACGGCGGCGTGTTCAGTGTTCTTGACTGGCTCATGGAACCCATAAGAGATTATCTGTTTTCCTACGCTGGCAGGGAAGCGGAACCCGAAAAGGAATAACCATGAATGAATTAACAGACATTGAAAAAAGCGAACTGGCGCTTTTCTTCAAGCGGTTATGTTTCGATCATGTTCTCGACTGCACGGATGGAAACAATGATAAAAAACAGGCGTACCGGATTTTGTCTGCAATCGGCAAGCTTCAAAATGAACTTGCCGCTCAAGGATATGACCTGCGATAAGCGGTAAAAACTATGGAGGTGTAAAAATGAAACAAGACGAGAAAGCCCCGGACTTTTTAACTCTGGAAATTAAAAATGCTGACGGATCCCCGTGGGCTATTATTCAGGCAATGCCGCGAACGTTTAAAAGCGGATCCGTGGGATATTTCGGCGTGGGTAAAATCGCCAATACCGAAAACCCTACAGCGCGGTATCAGTTCAATTTTAATATTACCCTGATAGGAAGCAAGCCTGATTAACAAACGGCCCCGGGCTTCCGGGGCTTTTTATTCGTCCTCTGTGTAGCCTGAGAGTCTTTCCAGCTCGGCAATAATCCTCTCCCGTTCTTCCGGTGATTCTTCAGCCTGTTTCAGGATAATTGCTTTCAGGTCTACAAACTTTGTATTATTTGTGACGGCAATCTGCGGATCGCCTCCGAATGCGAAATCAAGTATTTCTTTTGTCATTCTTGTATCCTGTTTATTAATCGCTCCCGCTATATTATTTAAAAACATATAAGCAAGCGCAGGTACTTCACTGCGTAAAATATTTAACTGCTGATCAATTTCATCTGCTGTATATAAAATGAGTAAGTTTTTGAGAATGTCCTGCGCGTTTTTCTTTCCGACATTACATTCTTTTATCCACTGTTTTAATATCTTCGGTTTTCTGCCTCCGCTTCGCTTGCTGATTTTCTGGTTTTGTATCGGTACGGCTTTACCGACAAAGTTATCCGGCATTGACATTTTTACTCCCCTTTTTTAGCGTTTTGGTTTTATTGCGCTTTATGTATAATGCCCGTGATGGTTTACCATGTCTGTCATGTTATGCTCGATTCGCGGCGTTCATGCGGGATTGTAATTCTTCATACCTGATGTTTATACGTTCCGCTTCTTTACTCTGTATATCCTTGCAATCGTCTGGATATTCAAGCCCTATTCCTGAAAGGTCAGTTTCC
>WQSQ01000096.1 GCA_009787775.1 Treponema sp. | reverse complement strand
TGCCCGGAAGAAGACTCGAACTTCCATACCCTTGCGAGCACTAGTACCTGAAACTAGCGTGTCTACCAATTCCACCATCCGGGCTTTTTCAGGAGCGTTTATCTTGGTTTTACTGTACAACATGGCATATCAGGCGAAAAATGTCAATGCTGCCGTTTTATATGCCGGTGAATGCCGCTTTTTCAAACTAAGTTAATGAAACCTATAGCGCCTTATAACGCACTTTTGAAAAAAAACGAAAAATTCAGGTTGTTTTGCTTGACTTTTATATAAAAATGCAATAAACTTCATTAAAACCAAAAGAGCCGGGTTTTCCTTTATTTTGGAAATAACCGGTCAAAAATTAAGAGTTCATAGGAGGACTTTATGAAAAGAACACTATTGGTGTTAGTGGGTATTTTGATTATTACTTCTATGGTGTTAACAGGCTGCAAAGGAGGATCATCATCATCAAGCGATCCTTTCTACCCTATTAACATCTCCATCTTCCACGAAACAGGAGGTTATCCGCAGCCAAATGCCAATAACCCGGTTTACGCGTACCTGAAAGAAAAATTGAATGTAGAATTTACCTGGGACATCCTTGTCGGCGATATCTCCCAGAGACGCGGCACAATGATCGCGGGCGGACAGTATCCTGATATCCTTGAATTAAGGGGAAACGAATGGATTGACGCAGGCGCTTTAATACCGCTGGAAGGCCTTATTGAACAGTACGGACCCAACATTAAGAAACTTTACTCAGGCGTTTGGGAACAAATGAAATCATCAGACGGCCACATTTATTACCTGATTAACTACGGCGTATTCCAGGGCATTGACCATACTCCTAACTATGATCAGGCCGCTTTCTGGATTCAGAAAGACATTCTGGCAAAAGCCGGCTATCCCCAGGTAAAAACACTTGATCAGTACTTCGACCTGATTGAAGCTTATTACAGAGCAAACCCGACCATTAACGGTCAGCCGACAATTCCTTTCATCATTTTAACCCATGACTGGCGCGTATTTGAGCTTTGGAATCCGCCGAACTTCCTCGCTGGTAACCCCAACGACGGAAACGGTGTTGTAAATCCTACAACATATGAGTACAAAGCCTTCTTCTCAATGGATATTTCAAAACGCTGGTTCCAGTATCTTAACGGACTTGACAAAAGAGGTTTAGTCGACAGAGCAAGCTTTACAGACACCTATGATCAGTATTCGGCGAAAATTTCATCCGGCCGCGTACTTGGTCAGAGCGTTCAGGGCTGGCAGTTCATGTATGCGCTGGATAATCAGAACCGCGACCGCGGCGAAAACTTCCGCACACAGGCTCCTCTCCCGATCGTATTTGACGAGAGCATCAGACCCTGGTACCGCAACGTAACAATTCCCAACCTTCTTAGGGGTATGGGTATCAGCATCAGCGCGAAAGACCCTGTAAGGATTATCCGCTTTATTAACGCTCTTCTTGAAGAAGATGTTCAGCGCGTAATCAACTGGGGTATCGAAGGACAGCACTGGCAGTGGGGTCCGAACGGCGTTCCTTACCGCACACAGGCCCAGAGAGACAACTGGCAGAACGACAACTGGCAGACACTGAACCGCGCAAGATTGATGGGAGACATTTTCCCGAAGATCCAGGGTTCATTCAGCGACGGCTATCCCAGCGACTTAAATCATATGCTCTCGGAAAGACAAGCCACAATGCTTCAGGAAGACATCGATCTTCTTAACGCTTACGGCGTAGGCAGTACAAACGCGTTAATGGACGTAAGTCCAAGACCGAATACTCCCTGGTTCCCGACATGGAACATGGAATACGCGACTCCTCCTGCGGGATCACCCGCAGCCCTCGCGCTTTCAAGCTGTGAACAGATCATGAGACAGCGCCTGCCGCAGATTATTCTCGCGCCGGCCGCAGACTTTGAAAGACTTTGGACATCATATGTAGCGGAATTGAACGCCGCTGGCCTTGCCACATATGAAGCCCATATGCAGAGCGAACTTGATAAACGCCTTAACGGACTGGGAATTTCCACACCCCGCAGATAACACTTAATTTTTTAAAAACGGAGGCAGAAATGCCTCCGTTTTATTTTAAGGCAGGCGAGTATGAATTTAGCAACCACAATAGTAATTTTCCTTATTCTGACTTTGTTTGTAGGTTTGATAACCTACGCAAGCTACAACAAGAAAAAAAATTTTGTTGTATTAATAAGCAGGCAAAAACAGCTTCTTTTTATGAGCCTGCCGATAATACTTTATGTTCTTCTTTTTACATATGTCCCCCTTTGGGGTTGGACTATGGCTTTTCAGAATTACAAACCGCAAAGAACATTTAACGATCAGGAATGGGTTGGCCTTCAATGGTTCAAATTTATGTTTGAGCATCCGCCTTTCCTGAAAACCGTCAGAAACACAATCGCAATGAGTCTGATTAACACAACCCTTGGCTTTATAACGGCTATCGGGCTTGCGCTCCTTCTTAACGAAGTAAGAAAAATATTTTTTAAACGTTTTATCCAGACAATATCTTATCTTCCGCACTTTCTTTCGATGGTTATTGTTACAGGGCTTGTATCAGCCATGCTTACAACGGACTCAGGGGCTGTAAACAATTTATTTATGGCTTTGGGTTTTATTAAAGAGCCGGTTTTTTGGCTGGGTGAGCCGAATTACTTCTGGGGCATCATCGGCATAACTTATGTCTGGAAAGAAGTCGGCTGGAACACAATTATATATCTTGCCGCGATGGCCGGCGTTGATCCAAATCTGTATGAAGCGGCTGATATTGACGGCTGCAACAGATACCAGAAAATGTGGCGTATAACGCTCCCGAGCATTAAGCCCACAATTATAATCTTATTAATTATGAGTATCGGACGCATACTTGACGCCGGTTTTGAAATGCAGTACCTGCTTCGAAACGGGCTTGTAATGGATGTATCCGACACTATAGACGTATATGTGCTGATTTACGGTCTTAGAAATATGAACTATTCGCTTGCTACATCGGCGGGCATGTTTAAAAATATAATAAATATCGCGCTGATATTTATCGCTAACGAAATCGCGAAAAGAGCGGGCGAGGAGCGTTTGATATGAAAAAAAATCCTTATACAATGTCAAAAATAGAAAATATAATTTTTCATACAATTAATTCAACGTTTCTGCTTATACTCGCTTTTATTACGCTGTATCCTTTCTGGAATACAATCATGATATCTTTTAATGACGCGATGGATACAATGCGNGGCGGCGTTAATTTCTGGCCNAGGCAGTTTACATTATTTAATTATCAGATTATTTTCCAAACAGGCGCGATTCCCCGCGCGTTCTTTGTATCTGTGGCAAGAACGCTGATAAACATGGGAAC
>WQSQ01000095.1 GCA_009787775.1 Treponema sp. | reverse complement strand
GCTTCAAAGGCGGACTTCCACCACGGCGAAGCTTCTTCCATTACGCGATCCATGGTTTTTGTTGAGAGTTTCATTCCATGCGACATTAACACGGCAAGCTCATCGGCTGNAGAGCGTCTTATACAATCATTTTTACTTGCAAGAGATTTCTCAAACATTTTTCTCTTTTCATCTTTTTCATCATCTATCAAAAGCCCCTGATAAAAACTGCTGTCGATCTTTTCCTGCGACATGCACGAGAAGATCAAACCTGAAAAGAAAAAAAGAGAAAAAACAAATAAGCAATGTAGTTTCACAAAGCGAAACAGCATTAATTCCTTGGAGGAACGCGAATTGTTCTGCCTGAAATAATCAGGTTGGGATTACTGATGTTATTATGCCTTGCAATCCTGGGATACTGCCACGGATCGCGGTAGAAAGCATCAGCTATATCCCACAATGTATCACCCCAGCGAATCTTATAATTAACGCCTTCCCTTGGAATGGTTGCCGGAACGTTAAAAGATGCAACAGGAGGATTACGCCCGCCGCCGCCTTTGAGAGTTGATGATCTCGGAGGAGGAGGTTCTGCCGGCGCTTGAATAACCGGAGGCGGNTCTATTACNTGTTTAACAGGNTCATCCTGTCTGACAGGTTCAGGTTCTGCAGCCTGTACAGGCACAGGATCGCTCTGTCTCTCAGGTTTATATGCTGCTGATTGCTCAACGGCAGGTTTATTAAAGTGTTTATTGTATAGTGAGCGTACAGTATCTAATCCTCCGAAAAGGAAAAGCCACAGCGCAAGCGCCGCTAAAAGAAGCAAAAGAATTAAACCAATAATCGTACCTTTTGAAGATTTGGTTTTTTCTTTTCGTACAGTTTTTTGATTATATAAACCGGAAGGCGGCTCCTCGTTGGATTCAAGTTCAAAATCAGGAAGATCTACACCCCTGGAAGTTTCATCCAGTGATTTTAAGGAAACAGAAAGAACATAATGCTCTCCGCCGGCTCCTGTATCAAGATCGATTGCCTCAGCGACTATATCGCCGTTGCTGTCGGAAGAAATAACCATTTCTATTGAAGGTTCGCCCTTGGGTTTTGGTTTGATATTTTCTACAACCAGACTGCCGATATACTGGGCATCCGGCATGGTACCTTGCTGACTTCGGTATAAATCGATTTGAACGCTTGGCTGATTATCGTGAACCGTGGTGAGAATCAATCTTTTCTTTATTGAAGAATTCTCCTCCATAATGGGGTAAAATTCTCCGTTGGCGATCTTAATGCCGATATTTGATGCCATTGGACTTACTCCTTCCTCGCAGGCTAAATGAGAAACTGCCTTTTATCAGTTTAAGCTTTGAGATGCCAAATGTCAATAACTAGCCGCGGTTTAGCGTCCAAATTCCGGCTTTTTTGGCAGAAATTCAATAATATTAATACAAATACTGTTAAAAGCAGTATTAAAAAACGTTAAAATAACCGATAATAAAGGATATGAATCCCGTTGTAATTGGCATAATTGCTGTTATTTTTATTGTAACTCTGGTTATAATTTTTAAGAACATTATAAGCGGAGGCGGAGTCGGCGGAAAGTTTTCAAAAGACCGCGAAGCAGCTTTAAGGGAAGCCTCAAAACGGCTTGCCCAGAATCCAAACGACCCGGAAGCGCTTTTTACAATGGCAAGCGCTTATTTTGAAGATTCCCAGTGGGACAAGGCAATGAAATCTTACGAACCGCTGCTGGATCAGATTACACCGACTACAAAAATTCAAGGAATCGACAATTTTGAATTATTCCTGCGGTACGGTATATCAGCGCGCAGACTTAACATGATAGATCAGGCTTTCAGAGGGTTTTCTACGGCAAGAACTTACAGACAGGACAATTTCGAAGTAAATTTTGAGCTAGGCGCTTTGGAGTTTGACAGAAAAAATTATGAAAAAGCCGTTCAGCTTCTTTCGGCAGCCCGTATTCAAGACCCCGAAAACCCTGCTGTTCTCCGGTATTTAGGACACGCGCTCTTTAGATTAAAAAAACCAAAGGAAGCAATGAGTTTTATCCGCAAAGCGATAGACCTTGCCCCGGAAGATAAGGAATCGCTTTACACGCTTGCGGAGTGTTACCACGAAGCGAATCAAACTGAACAAGCTCTGCGTATTTTTAACCATTTAAGAGCGGATCCTATAATGGGACCAAACTCCTGTCTAATTGCCGGGCAAATCCATCTTGATACAAGACAGTACGAAGCTGCTGTTCAGGATTTTGAAATCGGACTAAAGCACTTAAATATAAAAGCTGATATTCTTGCAGAACTTCGCTATAAACTTGCTACAACACATATCAAACAGAATGAAATAGCCAAAGCAATTCCATATCTTAAACTACTGCAGGCAGACAACCCCTCATACAAGGATGTTAATGTCCTGTTAGGTAAATATATTGAATTGAATGCCAACCGTAATCTGCAATCATTCCTGATGGGTTCTTCCGCTGACTTTGTCGCACTGTGCCGCAGAATTGTAATGACTTATTTCGGAAAAGCAAAAATTAAAATTACCAATATATCAGTAAATAAATCCGAATGGGCGGATATAACCGCAGAAGTCGATACAGTGAAATGGTCTGATGTAATCATGTTCAGATTNATTAGAACTCAAGGTTCTATNGGNGAATTAATTGTAAGAGATTTTCATTCGCACTTAAAGGAAGTTAAAGCAGGCAAAGGTATCTGTATCACTGTAGGACAATACACAGATGAAGCAAAAAGATACACCGAAGCCCGTCTTATCGATTTAATCGAAAAAGAAAGGCTTCAGGCGATCCTTAATTCACTTGATACTAAAGTCTCGGCTACATTAAAGAAGTAACGAGTCAATACTTAAGATAAATTAACAGCGGCAGATGATCGCTGAGTCCATTGCCGGTTCTCTGGTTATACGAAACAGGAATCCCGTTACGGTTTGCGAAGGGTTCAAAATCGGCAACATAAGCGCTTTTATATTCCAGATCGGCTCCGTCAAAAAACTGATGCGAAATTAAAAAATGATCTATTGTTTCCCAATTGCCCTTGTAATAATATGAACCGAACTCAAGCTCATTCATCCAGGGTGAAAACAAAACTACTGTCTCAGGCGGAAAATAAACAGGCAAAGGGGGCATATTCCCGCTGATAACAAGATAATCCTTTTGTTCCTTTGCGATAAGCGCGCTCTTTGGATCATCGGGAAGCAAAGCGCATACAGAGCTTGCGCCGCGCTTAAAAAACTCATTATGATTTTCGTTTAAGTCGCCTGCAACAATAATTCCGGTATCAGGCTCATTTTCGTGCAAGTCCCTTATGAGCCGCAGGATAACCCTTGCGCTTGCCATACGGACATTTTCGGTCGCCTCATCGCCGCCGATTTTAGATTTCCAGTGGCAGGCAAAGACAACAAAGGCGTTTGAGCTGTCTGCCTGTATCCTTGCCTCCAAAACCGGACGCGGCGTTGTTTCGCCGTTAATGCTGATAGAATGAGATTTCCCTTCGATTATCTCATA
>WQSQ01000094.1 GCA_009787775.1 Treponema sp. | reverse complement strand
CTGGCGAGAGTCTAAGCCGCTATCGCGGTAATTATCAGAGCATTCGGCGGCAGGTTCCGCTTCCAATACACGGCACAAAAGGGACGCAGCGAAAGAAGGGTGGTCAACATAAGCGTCGCCTGAAACAAAGATGAAATCGCATTCTTCCCAGCCGCGCTCGTCCATGTCTTCGCGGTTTACCGGTAACATAAGGCTGCCTGGCAGCTTTATGTTGCCTTGCCGCCGGGTATTACACGCCGACGACGGCTTTGACCTGGGGGATTTCCTTTTTGAGATAGTTTTCGATTCCCATTTTTAAAGTTAGCTGAGAGTGCGGACAATGACCGCAAGCTCCCGTAAGCCTGACAGAAACAATTCCTTCTTCGTCAACAGAGACAAATTCGACGTCTCCGCCGTCCGCCTGTAAAGACGGTCTGACATTTTCCAATGCGGCTTTTACCTGTTCTTCCATATTAACCTCTTCGTTTTTTTACCTTCGGAGAGAGTGGGATTTGAACCCACGGTACCCTTCCGGGTACATACGACTTCCAATCGTACACCTTCGGCCGCTCGGTCATCTCTCCATGATGATTACAATAGCATATTTTTTTAAAGTATTCAAGTAATGCGCGCTTGGTGTCTGTCTGCTGTTTATAATTGATTTTTATATCGTTATATTAAACAACATCCCGGCTGCAGGAGCGGTTGGGGTATATACGCTTACAGCCTGCGCGGTTTTTAACTGTTTTTGATATTGTTCAATAAGAGCGTCAATTCGCTGCTCGTCGGTTCCGTCAAGATTGCCAAAGTCCTTAGCGGGCTGATTTTTCATTCGGGACAGCTGTTCAATCATCGTGTCAAGGATTCTCAGTTTGCTGATGTTTACGCCCTGAGTGCCTTCCGGCGCCGGTGTGCCTGAAACATGCTTGAAGTGCGAATAAATTACCATACCGGGAGCGACCGGAAGAGACGTTCTTCCAGCCTGAGACGCGGTTATCGCGTATCCAAAACTGGGGAAAGTCTGATGTGGTATTGCTCCGATATTCATACCGAACTCCTTAATTAGAATATCGGTTGAATTTTATTTGAGATTTATTAGTTTTTTTAGGGTGATGAACTACCTGTTCAACCGCATCCAGTCAGAGAGCCGTTTCTCCAATGGATTGGCTTCTTCCGCGGTGTCTTTGCGGGCGCGCTCATGGAGGTATGGCAGGATGACCCGCTCCTTAATGGCAACCCAATTTTCGGGAAGTATATTTTGTAATATAAAGTTTTCCGAAGGGGGCATGCGGCCTAAAAGTTCCGGATAAAAGAGGGGGTAGATTTGTTCCGTAACAGGCGTAAGAGCCGAGAAACCGTTGCAGATGCCGAAGTTGTTTTCGTTTATTCTGTATCTTCTTGAATATTCAAGAAGGCTGCGCTGATTTTCAATTTTATAAAACCACTGGATAAACGCTCTTGCTGCCTGTACGGCTTTTGCTTTTTTTGGGATGCCGATATATACCGCGTCTTCCGCGACGGGTATCTGGTTTTTTTCCATGATCCAGCGAAAATCAAGATTGTTTTTGCTGTCTTCGCTTAAGATGAAAAGAAAGTCGCTTTCCATATAGGAGAAAAGTATGCGGCCCGATTTAAGCAGTCTTTCAGGCGGCTCAATAAAATATTTGTAGGTAAAATCATCATCAACCTGAACGCTTGAGTTTATCTCTTTGGTCCATTCATTGATAAAAACCATTGAGCGTTCCAGAGCGGCGGAATCCCATGCCAACGGGGTTGCTTCCCTGAATGACGCGCCTGTAAGGACTGCGGCGCTGAAGAGAAAATTATCATCCCAGAGCGGAGAAAAACCCATGCGTATTAATGTTCCGCGGCTGCGCAGGTTGTAAGGTCTGCTTAAATCTTTTATCTCCTTAAAATCAATTGTAAATTGATTGGATAACGCAAACCCTCTTTGCTCGGTCTCTCTGTCTTTTGAAAAAACCAGCGCGGGAATGTTAAAAGAAACAGGCAAAAGATATTGAGTTTTATCTATTCTGCCAATAGCCAGAAGGTTAGGATAAAATGTATCGTCAGATATTTTTTTTGCTCCCAATAAATTATCGAGAGATCTGTACATTGTTCCCATCGAAGAACTTTTTAACCAGCTTGCGGCTACCACATCGGGTGAAGAATTTCCGCCGTTGGCGGAAAGTTCCGCGCTGGTAGACCCGACAAATTTTACGCTTACTTTGTATTGATTTTGTACAGTATTAAAATAATTCCCGTAAAGCGAAAATTCCGGGCGATCTGTCCATATTTCCGCGGTTTTATTACTGTCACAGGAAATAAAAATGATTGCCAGAAATAATAAATAAGCCCTGAAATTTTGCATTGAAAAACCTCAATAAATATTCTACCTTACAAAAGTCTATTTTACCAACTATACGCTTGTCAATCTGTCAATCTGATGTTAAAATGTTTTTATAGAGGGGTTTTTTTGGAACGGATAAAAGATTCTCAGGTTATTATGCAAATTGAACGGCTTGGTGAGCATTATCGGGCAAATATCTCCAACCGTTTTTTACGCCCTCTTCTCTTGCAGTTACAGCTCGATAAAAATACATGGGATCAAATAGAGCTTCTCACGGAAAGAGCGGAAATGTTCCGCTATCAGGGGTACCATTTTGACGAATTGTACCGTCAGATTTACGCTTGCGCCCGTCTGGTAGAAGCGGCGCGTACCAATATAATCCCTTCTCTCAGATATAAACTGGGTATGCTCCCGACCGGCCCTGATAAAATTTTGCGGGAAATGGCGGCAAGCAATTTTGGGTCAAATTTACAGGTTTTCGCGGATTCTTTAAATGAGCTTTACATACTCCTTGTAACAAGGGATAAAGTCTCCGCCATTAAAAACCAGCCTCCCGTATACACGACAATGCCGGAACTGGTAAACGTCGGCAAGTATCTGGTCGGATATTAATCGATCCGCCAATTATATCTGTTACCGGACTTTAATTTTAATACTGTGCCGCTTGACTTTTTTTTTGATTTAAGATATAAAACCATATTGATATAACATTGGAGAAAAAAATGTACGCTCTGGTAGAATTTAAGGGAAAGCAGTATAAAGCTGAAAAAGGCGCCCTGCTTAAAGTTGATCTGATTGACGCCGAACCCGGAACCGCTATCACCATAGACACGGTGCTGCTGGTCAGCGGCGAACCTGTCAAGGTAGGCAGCCCATACGTGGAAGGCGCGAAAGTGTCCGCAGTTGTAGAATCTCACGAAAAAGACGATAAAATCATCGTTTTTAAATATAAACCAAAGAAGGATTACCGCCGGAAACAGGGTCACAGGCAAGGGTTCTCAATTATCAGGGTCGATAATATATCAGCTTGATTATAATTGATGATTAATATCGAAGCGGCGCTGGAAGAAGACGGGACATTGATATCTTGTAAAGCTGAAGGCCATGCCGGAGCCGGAGAGAAGGGTTCCGATATTGTGTGCGCTTCAGTTTCGGTGCTTTTTAATACCGCTTACGCTGTTCTTTCCAACAGAAAGGGTATTACGATAAACGGCGGAGCGCCGAA
>WQSQ01000093.1 GCA_009787775.1 Treponema sp. | reverse complement strand
CTTCAAGCCCGTCGGCAGCGAAACTGTCTGGAAGCACCGGCGTAACAACTTCGTCTGCCGCCATGAAGCAAGCCCATTCCAACGGCCCGAACCCAGGCGACATATCAATTATACAAAACCTGAAACCCATCATGGCTGCCGCTGAAGTGATTTTCTTTATGCACCGATCCTGCTGGCTCGCAAGCGTCTTTGAGTAAAGATTTAATTCACTGCCGACACCTGCGGTCGGTATGAGGCTCAGCCCCGTAAGCCTTGTTTTAATAATTGCTTTTTTAAGTTCGACTTTTCCGAACAGCACATCTGCCAAATCTGCGTTAATTTCTTCAGGGCCGATCCAGCATGATGCGCTCCCTTGCGGGTCAGCGTCGATGATCAGCACGTCTCCGGTTTTCTTCGCCAGTTCGACAGCAAGAGAAACAGCCATGCTCGTTTTCCCTACGCCGCCTTTCTGTATGGAAAAGGCAATAGTTTTCATCGTTTTTTCCTCCAAAAAATAATATACGGTTTAACCTACATATAAAGAATTTCCGAGTAACTTTGTTAAAAGCTCGTATATAAAAATGTTACTTTTTTGTATATCTTTCTCGTTCACGTTCGGGGCATGTTTTCTTACGTGTAACATCACCTTTTCAGCAATGGAAGCCCTGCCTCTCTGATGGTGCGTTTCAATGATGATCATTCCGATACAAGACAACGGAGGATTATATGAGAAATAAATTTATCTCTTTGATGTTCGCTATGTTGTTAGGTGTCATTGCTTGCTCAGACCCGAACAATTCAGACAGTGATCAAACATCAGAACTCGGTTCAATTACCGGCAGAGCTGTATTCATTGGAAGCGACAGCCACAGTGGTATTGTGATCACGCTGGAAAAAACCGACGGGCTGAGATCGGCAAGCGTAACCGCATCGGTAGGCAGGTCTGCGCTTGCCCGTTCTGTAGTAAGTTCGACTGTTACTGCGGGGGATGGCTCTTACCGTTTCGATGGAATCGTTTCAGGAATGTATACCGTTTACGCTACATCACATAATTCAATGGAAAAAGCGGTTACGATTAACGTACCAGTTTTTCCGGGGCAAGTTTCTCCCGCTGAAGAATTGTCTCTTACGCCGGTCGGCGGTTTAACAGGTAATGTCGCAGTTACAGGAGGATCGGGAAACGCAGGAGTGCTAGTGTTCATTGCAAGCACGTCATACATGGCAGTGACCGATAACACCGGTGATTTCACAATCAGCAATGTGCCGGTAAATGAACAGGGTTATCAGATTATCGCCATTAAGGGAAATTACACTACTGTTTTGGGAACNTTNTCTGTATCAGCAGGGANTATTACCGACTTGGGAACATTTGCTTTGGAGATACCGGCAAGCGGTAATGCTGCCGCAGGTATTCAGTGGAAAGGAAGCCTCGACAGCGCTCCTTCCAATCCGGAAGTGAATTGGGCTTATTATGACACGCTGCAAAGGAAGTCATTCATTTGGGATGGAACGGCATGGAGAGTGATCGCTCAAGATGGGGAACGAGGAATTCAGGGAGAACAGGGATCGGCAGGCGCAACCGGCGGTCATGGAATATCAATTGTTTGGAAAGGGGCGTTATCTTCGGCCCCGGAAAACCCGCAGTTNAATTGGGCGTATTACGACATTGCACAGAAGGCGTCATTCATTTGGGACGGCAATGCGTGGCAGGTTCTTTCCAAAGANGGCAATGAAAGTGAAAATGGAAATGGTGGTCAGGTAGCGCCGATTTTCTTCCGGCTTATTGATATGTCAGCATGGCTTGAGAATCAGCAAAGAGGTAATTCGCCTAATGATCCTGTTCAAATTTTTTATGTTGGCAATGAAACATCAACTATGCTGTTCAATGTTCTTGATACAATTAAAAAGTATNTCGATATTGACCTGACCCTTAGNGGCATGACGGATTTCTTACCTGGCAATGAAGCAGGGAGAAAATATATTGTTATGATCTCATTTGGAAGNGAAACCATAATTTTCCCAGGAACAGAAAGTAACCCGACGTTTAAATATTTTTATAATTTGGTATCCGTTACAGGAATTGATGTCAATATNGGCGCGTATGGCTTTGCAGGATTGACGAACCTTAGAACTGTAAAAATACAACGGAACAAGGGGTTAGGTGTTGGAGCATTTAAGGGCTGCACTAATCTTTCTTCATTTGATATGCCGTTAGGCACAATTCCTCAAAATGCGTTCAGTGGATGTACTTCTCTTACATCTGTATACATTCAAGGAGGGTACATATATGAGGAAGCATTTTCTGGTTGCAGCAACTTGGAAACAGTGTATATTCTTAGGGCAGAATATATTAGAGCCAGAGCATTTAAAGATTGTACGAGTCTAGTTTCTCTTGTTTTAGGAAGTGAGGGAACCATCAATATGGAAGACGAATACACTACAACAATTTTAAGTGATGTATTCTCTGGTACAGCCAGAACGGAAATGACCATAACAATTTACATTCGCCCTTATGCGCTGGATTTATTTCAGGCATGGTATAAATTTGGGTTAAATAAAAGTGCGAATTATTTTTGGGATTTGAATTCGCCGTACCGTGACAATTTAACAGTTGAACTCAGAGTATATTAAAACGATTTTAAGGCAGAGGCATCATACCTCTGCCTTAATGAATATTTAATTTTCCTATTTTGATATGGAGACTACATCAATCCAACAGGATAAAGATTTAATTATAAAATCTTTGATTTGCATACCCAAGTCAAAAAATATTTATAATTATTATATCAACAGCCCCGATGATAAACATTCAATGAAGCAAGAAGAACTTGCCGATTTTATAACTGAATTATGCCCTGCTGTTGGCGGTAAGGCACGAATAATGATTTATGAGTTACGGCATTTTTACGTGGAAATAGAAACAAAAACAATTACAGAAGTTGATACTATAGCAAAGGAAAAAGATTCGCACCGTTCTATTGTTTTCCAGAACAATTTTAAACCAAGCCATAAACAGCGCTCAGTTCAACCTTTGCGTGAGGTATTCGCAGAACCTCTGAGACATTTATTTAAAAAGAAATAAGCGCCTAATAGAAATATTTACATTTTCCTGCTATAAACAATTAGTGCATAAAAAATTGATAGGCAAACCTGAACAGTGGCTTGTGACTGCCGCATCGAGTGTCGGGCTGGATTATTCAGAACTGTCTCATGAAATAACAGACGAATTTATCGAACACAGTATGAAACGGCACGGTGATCGAAGCCTTCACGGAGCGGCTACAATTACCGCTGCCGACTTCGATCTCATTCCTGATATTGTGAAGAACCCCGATTATGCGGTTATCGGAGCGATACGAAAAGAAACCTTGGTAAACGCTTATGCTAAAACTTGTAATGGCATGACTTATCTTTATTTTGAAGATGTAATGAAAAGCCGTAAAAATAAAGTCCTGCGGGGAAAAACCCTTTACAAAATAACAAGGCTGATTTCATTTGATGAGTTTCAAAATAATGTAACAAGGAATAATAAAACAGATATATCAAAGGCGGCAATCGTCAGTGCATAAAAAAAGTCCAAACAGCCGGAGACCGTCCCGGCGGTTAAGTGGAAACCCGAAAGGGTACGTCACCCGGAGGCAGTCAACTCCTCCCCTTTGATGGA
>WQSQ01000092.1 GCA_009787775.1 Treponema sp. | reverse complement strand
GATAAAATTACAGAAGGAAACAATTTAATAAAAGAATTAGAAGACATTTTCCGTGAAATAAGATCGGGAGCCGAAATTACAGCAAACCAGGCGCAGACAATAACAGTGTTCTCGCAGCAGCAGGAAAAATCATCGGAACATATAGGCGTTGCCATAACGGATATTTCAAGAGGTCTTTCCAGCTTTATACAATCAACCAGGGTTGCGACTTCATCCGCAGAGGAACTTACAGAAATGATTCAACAGCTAGATTCATTATTAACAGGGCAATATTCCGCTAAGGAAAATAATACAGGTGATTTTACAAAAATATGAATAAATTAATTGTTTTTCTGCTTTTATTCTTCTCGTGTTTATATCTCTTTGCCCGTGATGTAACAGTTAAAGTAATTGATTCAGATCTGGATCTTCCTTTGGAAGGCGCTGTAGTAAGAGAAAGAGACGGTAACGAATACAGATGCAATAAGGACGGAATTGCCGTTATTAAAGCTCCTGATGACAGACAATTTGTAATATATGTCTCTTATCCCGGATATGAAACTGATACTATTATTATTCCAGTTTCCAGTAGTTCTATCGAGGTTTATCTTCATTTGTCCGGAGTTATACAAGGCAAGGAACTTGTACTGGAAGCGCAAAAGCCGGGAGCNAGCGAAAGCAGAACAGGAAGAAGCGTNGCTATTTCCGGNCGGGAGATCGCGCAATCAGCAGAAATTGGAATNATNGAAGATGTAATGAGCGCGATAAAACTTCTTCCCGGAGTTGGATACACAGGGATGTTTAACGCGCAGCCAAGTATCAGAGGAGGCTTTCCCGGCGATATGGGCGCATCACTTGACGGTTTTTATATTAGTGATCCATATTTTTGGGGCGGAGGATTTTCTATATTTGATCCTAACATGGTGCAAAGCGCGCAGCTTTCTCACGGTGTTTTTTCTGTACGTTACGGACATACAATTTCAGGCCTCTTGGAAATTGTATCAAAGGATCCTTCACCTTCCGAGACTCAATTTGAACTTGGCGCAAANTCAAGCACAGCGAACTTTAATCTTTCTNTGCCTTTAATGAAAAAGGGCGGTATTTTATTTATTGGACGAGTTACATATTATGATCCTGTAGTATTGTTGGCAAAGCAATTATCCGNCGTTATCCCGGAATTGGCAGTTGCCAATTATATAAGACAGGCGCCGTATATAAGATCTGCAATATTAACNGGNAANTACAGATTTACAAGTAATCTTGAGCTAAGGGCAAGCGCCTTCATTGGCATGGACGGTCTTAGCGCGTTTTTTGAAAANGAAAATCGTACAAAAGAATTAAAAAGCGATACATCCATGGATATGGTCTATACAAATTTTAAAGGATTTTTTACAACAGGACTTTCCTGGAACCCCAGAAACGATATGCTTTTAAAGCTTACCCTGGGAACCGGCTTTGAAGAACAAAATATCCAAGGCGAAATGGAAAATAAAATATATGANAANTATTTCTCCGAGGACTTTAAAACTGAAAATTCTGTTTTTTTTGAAAGTACAAAACAGCCAAACGATAAATATGAATTTTATAATAATATGAAATTTTCACAATCAGTTTTACTTTTTAACGCGCAGGGAAGAATTGATTACGATTGGAAATTAGCGGACAGATTTCTTATTTCTACCGGTGTTCAGGAAATGTACAACTTGTACAGAACAAATGGAGATATGAATTTCAGCAGTGAAATTCCTTTTACGCGTCTCGGAGAAAATAAAAATGGAGAAAGCTTCCAGGCAGTATTAAAAGGTATATTCCCTGAAATAAATGATAATGGTTTCTGGAATAGATTAATGGTAAGAGTTCCTATTCAATTCGCTCCGGAATTAGAAAATAATTTATTTACGACATCCGCTTTTTTATTAGGTGAATTTAATACAAGCGGCAGCAGGTTAAAAGCGGAACTTGGGCTTCGAATGGATCATTTTTATCTTATGGGCAAGGGTTTTTCTGTAGGCAGCGAGCCTGTATTAAACCCGCGCTTAAATGTTGATATTAATATATTTAAAAATATCGGTATTTTTAATTCACTTGATATATCTTTAGGCTCAGGTCTTTTCTCGTCAATAAATGATAATGTGTTTTATGCCGAAGAAAGATATGAAATATTCGAAATGAAACCAAACCGAAGCTGGACTTCCATTCTTGGCATACGTTTTTCATTTCCGGAATCTCTTAGCTTAAATATTGAAGGATACTATAAACAGATATTTGACCGCATGTACATTCCGGTAGGCATGACCCTTGATGATAGTTTAAATATTCAGCCTCAATTCGACGGCGAAGGAACAGTATGGGGACTTGATATAATGCTTCATAAAGTTCAATCGCGTTTCTGGGACGGATGGATCTCCTATTCATATAACTGGACTAAATACCATGACCCCCAAGGAATAGTTAGCGGTATGGGCTTATCAGGAGGAATCCGAGGCAGCGACTGGTATTACCCTCAATTTCACAGGTTTCATAATNTGAATCTTGTGTTCAACTATAAACCTGTACAGAATATTAATCTCTATCTGCGTTTTGGTTTTGCTTCAGGCGTTCAGCTCTCACGCCCGCTTACTGATAAACCTGAAAGCCGTCCTGTATTAATTTATGAAGAAGGGAAAATTATCGAAAAATATTANTGGCCGTCCGCTATTGATGAAAATAACCGCACTACNTCTTCTCTTCCTATGGATATAAAATTTTCTATCTTTGGCAGTAATAAATCCGGTAAAACCAGATATGAAGTTTATGTTGCAGTAGAAAATGTTTTAGCCTTATTATATACTGCTCAGGGAAACACAAGTTTTAATTCATATACAGGCCAAGTTGATACAGGCAGTAACTCGGCAAGTTATGAACTTCCAATACCTGTCCCGTCCTTTGGGTTTAAGTTAAGTTATTAATATGGAGTTGATTTTGAAAAGAACAGTTTTTATTTTAATTACCGCAATTTTACTCAATAGTTGTATCGGGATGATGGAAAAAACGGGGCAGGTTCTGGACGGCTCTGCTTTTTATGAGAAAACAGTTTCNCGTTACAAAGCATCNAAGAAAGACGGCTCTCCTATGGATGTTGAATTGTTAATAACCCAAAATAACAGTTATGCTCATTTTATTGTAATTTCCCTGCCTGATTTTCCAATGATGAAACTCCGCGCTTCTTATCCTGAACAAGACGGNGTATTTTTATTNACATCACTTGAATATCTTGCCGGAAACACGCACGGCTGGAATGAATACTCCCTGGATCTTTTAGGAGAAGGCTCTCTTTCTTTCAGCGGCAGAACAATTCTGGGCGCTTTAGAAATGGAAAGAATACAGATAAGCAAAGGACGCATTCACCGTTACGATTCTCGCATAACCGGNAACGATGCTCTGCTAGCTCTAAGAAACCGNAAAGATCGCATTAGCGCGTCAGTAAATTGGATGAAGTCTCTGCAGAATGTTCCTGAATTTTCCCGNATTGATGATTTTGAAAAATACTGGAAACCCATTCTATTCCCGGAAATGGTATCAAAAAAGAAAAGACCTAAAAACTGGCTGCAGGAAAATGATATATACAAAAGAGCCGATGATATTAACTGGAACAGTGGATATACAGAGAGGACTTTTTCTGAAGAA
>WQSQ01000091.1 GCA_009787775.1 Treponema sp. | reverse complement strand
CACCTCGATTTAAAACATCAAATTGATCTGCTTTCATTCCTAAAATCGTGGGTTAAAGAGAACAATAAGTCCTTAATAGGAGTGTTCCATGACCTAAACCTNGCAAGGCGTTTCGGGGACACNGCAATTGTCATGAAAAATGGGAAGATAGCCGCAAACGGCGGTATAAATGATGTCCTAAACGGCGATATNNTGAATAACGCCTACGGGATCGATATCTGCAATTTTATGAAGGAATCCCTTGAATTATGGACTTAAATACATACATAATTAGAGTAGGAAAGTATGATGTTTTGATTTATAATCAAAAGAAGTAGAATAATTCAGCGAAAAGCGGTGTAAAAACCGCATTATCCAAGAATTACAACAAGGGGAAAGTAATGAAAATCGGAGTAAAATTAGTACTTATCATTTCAGTGGCGAATATTGTCAGTATTGCGGGTTTAACCCTCTCTGCATTAATGTTTTCATCAAGCTCGATTAAAGAATTAGCGGATCAAAACTCCCAGAATGTTACAGGAGTAACGGCAGGCGCCATTAAAGCTTTTATAGAAGTCCCAATGGACGAAATCAGATCGTATGTAAGACTTATGGAACATATTGCCGAAGTTTTCCCTCCTCCGGCAAGACGCGAATTTATCAACTTTATGCTTCGTACTGTAGTCGTGGAAAATCCNGACTATGTCGGAGCATGGGCAGTCTATTTACCCAATGCCCTGGACGGCAATGACGCTGCCTTTGTGAATACTNCCGCAAGCGTAACGGGAAGGTTCGAAAGTTACTACACCAATGATCACGGAAAGGTTGAATTAGTCGCGCTTACACATTATGAAGAAAGCGATTATTATACCATACCGCTNAGATCAGGCGAGGAATCGGTTGCCGAACCTTACTATCAAGATATCGGCGGTGAAGAGTTTATGATAACCAGCGTTTGTATCCCAATCAAGCAAAACGGACGGACAATAGGGGTAGCCGGNATAGACATCCTGCTGACTGAAGTTCAAGAAAAGGTCGGCGAAATCAAACCCTTTGGAGTCGGATATGCCGGCTTATACAGCCCCTCGGGTATGATTCTTGCNTCATCCAATGTTGCAAAGATTGGAAAAAACCTGAAGGATGTTTCGCAGGAAATGTATGGGGAACATATGGATACCCTGTTAAAATCATTAGCGGAAGGCAAAGTTTTTGATAAAACAATTTATTCACATGAAGACGGCGCAAATATACTTACTGTTACATCTCCCTTCTTTTTAGGAGGCGATAAACGTTCATGGAGCGCAGTAAGTATTGTAAGGGAATCTGTTATAATGGCTCCCGTGTATACCATGACAACCGTTTTATTAATACTCGGTGTGGTAATTCTTATCGCTATCACTGTTGTTATAATATTCATTTCNAAATCGATTACAGCTCCGCTTAAAGTAATGGAAGGCGTATTTGGTTATATCGGCAAGGGNGACTTTACTCAGACAATTGCAGCAAAGGGCAATGACGAAATTGCAAATATTACCCGCGCTCTTAACGTAACTGTCGAAAATATTAAAGGACTTGTAAGCACTATTAAAAATCAATCTGTAGAGCTGTCAGATATCGGAACAGAGCTTTCGTCTAACATGAACGAAACAGCCGCCGCGGTTAACGAAATTAACGCTAACATTCAGAGTATTAAGAGCCGCGCTATTAACCAGAGCGCAAGCGTTACAGAAACAAATGCTACAATGGAACAGATAACCATAAATATCAACAAGTTAAACGAACAGGTTGACAAACAGACAGCGTCTGTCTCGCAATCATCATCTGCTATCGAAGAGATGCTTGCCAATATCCAGTCTGTAACCCAAACGCTTATAAAGAACATGGAAAATGTTAATCAGCTTGAAAGCGCTTCCGAAGTCGGACGCACAGGCTTACAGGATGTCGCACAGGACATTCAGGAAATCATGCGCGAGTCCGAAGGCTTATTGGAAATTAACTCCGTTATGGAAAATATCGCAAGCCAGACTAACCTGCTCTCCATGAACGCCGCNATCGAAGCTGCACACGCAGGTGAAGCCGGAAAAGGTTTCGCGGTTGTTGCAGACGAAATCAGAAAGCTTGCTGAAAACTCAAGCGAACAGTCAAAGACAATCAGCACAGTGCTTAAAAAGATTAAAGAATCAATCGACAAGATTACACTGTCAACAGATAACGTTCTGCAGAAGTTTGAAACCATCGACAGCCACATTAAGACTGTAGCGGATCAGGAAGAAAATATCCGCAACGCGATGGAAGAACAGGGTCAGGGAAGCAAGCAAATCCTCGAAGCCATTGGAAATCTTAATGATATTACAAGGCAGGTAAAGGGCGGCTCACATGAAATGCAGGAAGGTTCCAGCGAAGTAATAAGGGAAGGCAAGAACCTTGAAATTATTACCCAGGAAATCACAGGCGGCATGAATGAAATGGCTACCGGCGCTGACCAGATTAATATCGCAGTCCACCGCGTTAATGAGCTGACTGTATCCAATAAGGACAAGATCAACATATTGTTAGGTGAAGTCGCCAAGTTCAAGGTTGAATAAACGCCTAGAGTATTTTATTAATTGGATTTTATAAAAAGCTTAGTCAGATTGGCTAAGCTTTTTTTACAATTTTACCCCAGGTGTCGCGCAAACCGACTGTCTTATTAAATACGGGTTTTCCGTTTGACTCTGTTGCCTTCATCGACGAATCTGCGTCGCGCGTAAAATAGCCAAGGCGTTCAAATTGATACGACTGCCCCGGCTTTGCATCGGCAACGGCTCTCTCGCCCCAGGCGTTTGCAATCGTTTCCAATGAGTTGGGATTTAAGTTATCGGTAAATTCGCCGGATGAACCGTCCGCGCGGGCTGCAATCTCCATGGGACGCTCAACATTGAACAAATTATCGTAAAGACGCGCCTCTATGGGGACGGCATGTTCTGCGCTTACCCAGTGGATAGTGCCTTTTACTTTTTTATTAGCGGCGCCGTCACCGGCATTGCCGCCCTTTGTCTCAGAATCGTAGGTGCAGCGCACGGTGGTAATATTGCCGCTTGCGTCTTTGTCAAAACCTGTGCAGGTGATAATGTAAGCATAGCGAAGACGTACAGAGTTTCCGGGGAAGAGACGGAAATATTTGGGCGGCGGTACTTCTTCAAAGTCTTCACGCTCTATCCAAAGCTCACGCGAGAACGGCACCTTGCGCGTTCCGGCGCTTTCATCTTCTGGATTATTAACAGCATCAAGCTCTTCGCATTTTCCTTCTTCCCAATTTTCAATAATCAATTTAAGCGGACGCAGGACAGCCATTACGCGCAGAGCCCTTTTGTTTAAATCTTCGCGAAGGCAGTACTCAAGAAATGCAATGTCAACCATGCTGTCTGTTTTGGCTATTCCAATCTGCGAAACAAAACTGCGGATTGCTTCCGGCGTGTAGCCTCTCCTGCGAAGACCGGCAATTGTCGGCATGCGCGGATCATCCCAGCCGGAAACTTGTTTGTCCTGCACAAGTTTTAAAAGCCAGCGTTTGCTCATTACAGTGTAAGACAAATTAAGGCGGGCAAACTCTATTTGACGCGAAGGAAAGACTTCGGCTTCGCGGATAAACCAATCGTAAAGCGGACGGTGTATTTCGTATTCAAGCGAACAAAGAGAATGGGTAATTCCTTCCTTCGCGTCGGAGAGCGGATGCTGAAAATCATACATGGGATAAATGCACCATGAGTCGCCTGTGCGGTAATGATGCTCTCGCCGGATTCGGTACATGACAGGGTCTCTCAT
>WQSQ01000090.1 GCA_009787775.1 Treponema sp. | reverse complement strand
AAGTTTATTACATAGGCTTGCAGGATCATCCTGATTATGCAATATCCTGCCGTCAGGCAAGCGGCTTTGGCGGGATGATTTCTTTTACGGTTAATGATGAACAGACAGCGGTTTCGATTTTGGAAAACGTTAAACTTATCAAATATGCCGAAAGCCTCGGCGGGACGGAAAGCCTTATCACCTATCCGCTGCTGCAAACTCATGCCGATCTTCCGCAGGAAGATCGCGAAGCGCGCGGAATAAACGGCTGTTTGCTGCGTTTATCCGTTGGCCTTGAAGCGGCAGATGACATTATACAAGATTTAAAACAGGCAATGGAAATTCCAGCATGAAATTCGATTTTGACACCGTTATAGACAGAAAAAATACCAGCAGCATTAAATACGATTCTGTATCAAGGGGAAAACCGGAAGATGCGCTGCCTTTATGGGTTGCCGACATGGATTTTGCGGCGCCTTCTTGTGTAAAGGACGCGCTAATTTCCCGCGCACGGCATGGAATCTTTGGCTACAGCGAGCCTGATAGATCATATTTTCTTGCAGTGCAGGAATGGTTTAAAAACCGTTTTGAGTGGAACACGGAAAAAAATTGGCTTCTTATAACCCCCGGAGTTGTAAATGCTTTGTATCTCGCTGTCCGCGCTTTTACAAAACCGGGAGACTGTATTGTTGTGCAGCAGCCGGTGTATTATCCGTTTAATTCGGCGGTACAAAAAACCGGACGCATATTGCTTGTCAACGAACTTATTTACAGCGAAGGACATTACAGCATAGACTTTGAAGATTTTGAAAATAAAATCAAACNGGCAAAACTTTTTATATTATGCAATCCTCATAATCCGGTCGGAAGGGTGTGGACGAACGATGAACTTACTCGCATGGGTGAAATCTGCCTGCGTTACAGCGTTACGGTTATCGCCGATGAAATACATCAGGACATTGTTTTTCCGCCTCACAAACATCGTGTATTCTCGGCGCTTGACGAGCGGTTTTCAAATTTTACCGTTACGTGCACATCTCCTTCAAAAACATTTAATCTTGCAGGTCTGCAGCAAGCGAATATTTTTATTCCCAACGAACAATTACGCGCTCTTTTTAAGCAGGAATATGAAAACTGCGGATTAAGCCAGCCGGGAATCATGGGACTTGTTTCCTGCGAAGCGGCATATACATGCGGAGCCGAGTGGCTGGACGCATTAATCAATTATCTTGCTGGAAATATGTCACTGATAAATGATTTTCTGAATAACCACATTCCTAAAATCAAACTAGTTAAACCGGAAGGAACCTATCTTGCATGGCTTGATTTCTCTGAACTTGGGTTAAGTGATAACGAATTGAATAACGCCGTTACTTATAAAGCTAAATTGTGGCTAAATAGCGGCCCCATTTTCGGCAGGGGCGGAAACGGATTTCAACGATTGAACGCCGCCTGTCCCCGGTCTTTATTACAGAACGCGCTGGAGCAGTTGAGAAATATTGATTAATTCTTTCAGCAAGGAGATATAACATGAAAACATTTCGTTCAAAAATTTACGGAGTAATAACAGAAACAATCGGAGCAACGCCTTTGGTACGTTTGCCGAAACTGAGCGTCTCACCTAACGGTGAGAGACTTCCAGGGATTTTACTTGGAAAGCTTGAAGCGTTTAATCCCGCGGGGAGCGTTAAATGCCGCATAGGAGCCGCAATGCTTGAAGCCGCCAAACAAAATGGAAAATTACAGCCCGGCGCAGTAGTAATAGAACCGACAAGCGGAAATACAGGCATAGGGCTTGCGTTTTCCTGCGCGTCGCTCGGTTATAAACTTATACTTACAATGCCTGAAACCATGTCCATTGAACGCCGCAAACTGGCAAAAATGCTTGGCGCAGATATTATTTTAACGCCGGGAACTGAAGGAATGACAGGCGCAATAAAAAAAGCAAAAGAGCTTAATGCGCAAATAGCAGGCAGTTTCATGCCGCTGCAATTTGAAAACCCTGTCAATCCGCAGGTTCATCGTGAAACAACAGCTTTGGAAATATGGGAAGACACAAACGGACAGGTTGATATTTTTGTCGCTGGAGTGGGAACGGGCGGCACTATCACCGGGGTAGGAGAAGTTCTTAAAGAGAAAAAGAAAACTGTTAAAATAGTTGCGGTAGAACCTGACGCATCTCCTGTTCTTTCAGGAGGATTGGCAGGACCTCACCGGATACAGGGCATTGGCGCGGGATTTATTCCCAAGATACTTAACCGTTCAATCATTGATGAAATTATGCGCGTAACAAATGAAGACGCCTCTGATACAGCCAGAAAACTGAGCCGCGAAGAAGGAATACTCGCGGGCATATCTTCAGGCGCGGCAGTTTGGGCTGCTTTACAGATTGCCGCAAAACCGGAGAATAATGGAAAAACCATTGTAACAATATTACCGGATTCCGGAGAGCGGTATCTTTCGACACAGTTATCGAATTCGGAAGATTCATAAAATTATTTGAAGAAGGATCGACGCAGGAATAGACATTCGCCTTGCCTAGTAGTCTTATACAAATGACAGAATGAATGTTAAGCTAATTCCTTATAACATAAAGAAATAACTAATTACTTTACCATCGGAAGAATCGTCATAAAGACGGAAAGAAAGAAAGGCTCCAAAATTTCAGGGCATCTTACCGGGGTGTGTTTAAATGCTCTCATAAAATAGGCGCGCGCTTAAACGCCAAGCCTGTTCTTTCTTAAAAGCTCGCCTGTAGTTTGCACCGTAACGGCGTTATAACCGCTTAAAGGCAAAATGCGTTCATGTATTGTATCAATAATCCAGTCAATCTGCGGGAAATAAAGATGTTCCATTTCCGCCGCCGGAGTTATCCAGTTACGGCTTCCTGTTACCGCGACAGGCGCGTCAAGATAATCAAAAGCGAGAGTCTGCACGTTACTTGCAACTGTATGAAGGAATGATCCGCGTTCGCACGCGTCGCTTGCAAGAAGGAGTTTTCCTGTTTTTCTCACGGATTCAATAATTATCCTGTAATTTAAAGGATTGATAAAACGCAGATCAATAACTTCGACAGAAAGATTGAACTGGGCTTCAAGTTTTTTCGCGGCTTCCATCGCCGGATACAAAGTAGCGCCGATGGCCGCGATTGTAAGATCGTCTCCATGTTTGCGGATAACAGGTTCGCCCTCGGGTATTTCGTAGTACCCTTCGGGAACTCCGTTTTTCTCAAACTGTTCGCTGATGTCATAAAGAAGCTGGCTTTCAAAGAAAATTACAGGGTCGCTTCCGCGCAGGGCAAGGTTTAACATTCCCTTGGCGTCGTAAGGAGTAGCGGGGAAATAGGACTTAAGCCCCGGTATGTGAGCTGTAATTGCCGACCAGTCCTGGCTGTGCTGAGCGCCGTATTTATTACCGACAGAAACGCGTACAACAAGCGGCATTTTCAAAAGACCTGCGGACATAGACTGCCACTTAGACGCCTGATTAAATATTTCATCTCCGGCGCGTCCCATAAAATCACAATACATCAATTCCACAACAGCCCTTCCTCCCGACAGCGCGTAACCGACGCCTGAGCCGACAATTGCGCCTTCTGATATAGGACTGTTAAAAAGGCGGTTATACGGAAGGAGTTCTGTAAGCCCCCGGTAAACTGCGAACGCGCCGCCCCAGTCGCGGTTTTCCTCACCCCATGCCGCCATTGTCGGGTCTATCGCAAAGCGGTAAACCATTGCCTCGAACAGCGCGTCACGGTACTGGAAGGCTTTATTTTTGGGTACAGGTTTTCCTTCAGCGTCAAAACCATAACGCGCTTTTCCCGCGAGCGCTTTAACTCTTGGATTTTCCTGTATGTTCTGTAAAAGTTCCGGCTGCCTGTCGTC
>WQSQ01000089.1 GCA_009787775.1 Treponema sp. | reverse complement strand
AGTAAAGGGAAATAATCAATGGCTAATCCCGTAATTGGAATGTTTAGAATAAAAGAGCTGCGCGAGCGTATTCTCTTTACCTTCGGAATGCTTGTTGTATTTCGAATTGGCGCAATGTTTCCCATTCCCGGTATAAATGTAACAGTCTTAAAAAACTTTTTCGAAATGGGAAGCTCCGGCGGAGGAAATCCGATTGTTAATTATCTGGATTTCTTCGCAGGCGGCGCGTTCTCCAATTTCTCTGTATTCATGCTCGGGATAATGCCTTATATTTCAATGTCGATTATTATGCAGCTCCTGCTGATTGTTTTTCCAAGCCTGAAAAAAATATCACAGGAAGACGGCGGACGCAAGAGAATCCAGAAATGGCAGCGTTACGGAACAGTTCTTGTCTGTCTTATTCAATCATTCGCGGTTACCCAGTATGCGCAGGTAATCAACAAACAAACGCCCGAGCCGCTTTTAAATATTGATATGTTATCCTTTACCTTGATAGCAATGCTTACGGTTACAACCGGAACGATATTCCTTATGTGGATAGGCGAGCAGATTACAAAGCGCGGTGTCGGCAACGGAATATCGCTTTTAATATACGCGGGCATTGTAGCCCGTCTTCCTGTAGCGGTTATCGAATTATTCGGGCTTATGAGAAGAAATGAAATTAACGCAGTATTCGTAATTGTTGTGCTTGTTATGTTTGTTGGAATTGTCGCTCTGGTTGTTTTTGAACAGCAGGGGCAGAGAAAAATTCCTGTCAATTACGCGAAACGCGTTGTAGGCAGAAAAATGTACGGGGCGCAGAATACATATATTCCGTTTAAAATAAATCCGTCGGGAGTTATTCCTGTAATTTTCGCTTCATCAATTTTAATGTTTCCGCTTCAGATTGCGCAGTCTCTCGGAGGCGAAGGCAACTGGCTTACAGCGGTATCAAACGCGTTAAATCCTCAAGGTCTTTTGTATAATATTTTATATGTTGTTCTAATTGTTTTCTTTGCTTATTTCTATACGCAGGTTACTTTAAACCCAATAGAAATCGCAAAACAGATTCGTGAAAACGGCGGCTCCATTCCCGGAATCAGAAGCGAGAAGATCGAAGAGTATCTTACAAAAATTCTAAACCGTATTGTTCTTCCGGGATCACTATATTTGGCGTTTATTGCAGTTACTCCGACGCTTATACAATTGGCATTCAGGATTCCGGCTTCTATCGCGTTCCTGATGGGCGGGACTTCGCTTCTCATCATGGTAGGCGTTGGTTTGGACACAATGAAACAGATCGAAGGATTATTGAAGATGCATCATCATGAAGGGCTTGTTAAGCGCGGTAAAATACGCGGCAGGAACTTGTAATAATTTTGGATTTAGGAGAATATGGAATGAAACAAGTTTCATTTTCGATTTTAATGCGCAGCCGGCAGGCTGCGTGAAGCAGAGGTTAGAGATATGAAAGTCAGAACCAGCGTGAAGCCTATTTGCGATAAATGTAAAGTAATTAAACGCAATGGGATTATTCGCATAATATGCACGAATCCCAAGCATAAACAGAAACAAGGTTGAGGAGAGGTTTAATGAAACTTAGTTTCATTTTCAATTTTAATGTGCAGCTCGCGGCTGCGCGGAGCAGAGGTTAAAATGGCGCGTCTTGTGGGAGTTGACCTCCCTAACAAACATGTAAACATCGCATTGACCTACATTTTCGGCATTGGAAGGTCAAGCGCGGATGAAATTGTTCAGAAGGCAAAACTTGATCCAATGAGGATGATGAACGATCTGTCTCAGGAAGAACTTAACGAACTGAGAAATATCATTGAAAGCGATTATAAAGTTGAAGGTCGGCTGCGCACGGAAGTTGCGCTTAACATTAAACGGCTTATGGATATCGGCTGTTACCGTGGACTGCGGCACCGTAAAGGTTTGCCTCTTCGCGGTCAGCGCACAAGGACAAACGCGCGTACCCGCAAGGGCAAAAAGAAAACCGTTGCCGGAAAGAAGAAATAGAAACATACATGGAGGAATAAGTGGCAGCTGCTGCAAAAAAGAAAAAAGAGAAAAAATCTGTATATGAAGGTAATGTCTATATTCAGGCAACCTTTAATAATACGATTGTTACAATTACAGATATGATGGGGAACACTGTTTCCTGGGCTAGTTCAGGTATGCTGCAGTTCAGGGGAGCGAAAAAATCAACTCCGTTTGCCGCGCAGTCGGTTACAGAGACTGCCGCTCAAAAAGCGCTGCAGGCAGGATTGCGCGAAGTGCATGTGTTTATTAAAGGACCGGGTATCGGCAGAGAATCAGCTATCCGTCAGTTAGGTGTAATGGGAATCAAGGTCAAATCGATCAGCGATGTTACTCCCATTCCGCATAATGGCTGCAGACCGCGGAAAACCCGCCGTATATAAAATTAAAAGGGAGTAGGAATATGGCTAGATACACCGGCCCTGTTTGCAGAATGTGCCGTGTAGAACAAAAAAAATTGATGCTCAAAGGGAACCGCTGTAAAAGCGACAAGTGCCCGATGAATAAAAAACGCTCCGCCCCCGGAAAGGATCCCAAGTCCCGTCCGGGCAAGAGATCTGATTACGGCGTACAATTACGCGAAAAGCAAAAGCTTAAAAGAATTTACGGAATGCTGGAAAAGCAGTTCCGTCTCTTCTTTGATCGCGCTCAGCGGATGCCCGGTATCACTGGCGAGAACCTTTTCATTTTGCTGGAAAGACGGCTTGATAATGTTGTATACAGAATGCGCTTTGCTTCTTCCAGAAGCCAGGCTCGTCAGCTTGTATTGCACGGTCATGTTCTTGTTAACGGTCAGAAAATTACAGTTCCTTCATACCTTGTTAAACCTGAAAATGAAGTCAGCATCGCGGAAGGAAGNAAAAATATGCTCTCTATTAAAGACGCTTTAAGGGAATACGGCAAGTCGGGAGTTATGCCCTGGCTCAGTCTTGATCCTGATGCAATGAAAGGAAAATTCCTGGCGTCTCCTCGTCGCAGTGATATTACAGACCTTGGCGACATTAAAGAACAAATGATTATTGAGTTGTACTCTAAGTAAGGAGTTTGAATGAAACTGCGTTTCATATTCGATTATAATGCGCGGCTAGTCAGCCGCGCTATGTAGGAGTTTTAACATGGCCCGTAAGAATCTTATGCAAGGTTTTAAACGCCCTAAAAGTATTACATTTGAACATAGCGAACTAAGTCACGATTATGGAAAGTTTGCAGCCGCTCCGTTTGAACCNGGTTTCGGTACAACAGTCGGCAATACACTNCGCAGAGTTCTTCTTTCTTCAATACAGGGGTATGCGATTACCGCAGTAAGAGTAGAATCCATTGATGCAAACGGAACCACTCATAATGTATCCAGCGAGTTTGAGACAATTCCGAATATTGTAGAAGATACTCTGGAGGTTATTAATAACCTAAAACAGATTCGCCTGAAATTACACGATGACGCGGAGCAGGATGTGCTTCTTTATGAATGGTCCGGCAAACAGGAAATAAAGAGCGATGATTTTGCCAGAATGGGTCAGGTTGATGTTCTTTCCAAAGGTCTGCATATTATGTCCTTGATGGACAATGCGAATATCAGATTTGAAGTTCAAATCGATCTCGGCAGGGGATATGTGCCTTCCGAAGTTAACGAACGTTATATCGAAGTTATCAATACAATTCCGGTTGACGCGATTTTTTCTCCTGTAAAAAAAGTTAAATTCAATGTTGAATCTACCCGTGTCGGACAGCGTAATGATTATGACAAACTGGTTCTGGAAATCTGGACGGACGGAACTGTAAGACCTGAAGATTCATTGGCGGAAGCCGCAAAGATAGCAAAAGATCATTTTTCTGTTTTTATCAATTTTGATGAAAACAATCT
>WQSQ01000088.1 GCA_009787775.1 Treponema sp. | reverse complement strand
TGGATAAATTGCGCCAGCTAACGGAAAAGCTTGTATCAAAACGGGAAGGAACCGCCGGAACAGCGCATGGAGATGAAAACATCAATGATTTACACGGCAGGATGGCAGGCATTAAGGAACTGTGCGCGGACTACGACAGAAAGGGAGCCCTGGATTTATTAAATGAAATACGGAATTGTTCAAAAGAGACAAGGGAGGTTCTGGACAGGATTACGGAACATGTGATTCACAGTGATTTCGAGGAAGCCGAAAAAGAGGCGGAAGCGTTTGCGGCCCGGTTATCCCCGTCGTTTATAAAACAGAAAATTGACGGGCTGGATATAGAGAAAGGGTTTCAACGATACGAAGGCGATGAAAAACTATACCTTAAAGTTCTGCGTTCGTACAAATCCAGTGTTCGTTCACTGCTTGAGGAAATAGAAAATGAACCTGACGAAGGAACAATTAATAATTATGAAATAAAGGTTCATGGGATCAAGGGAACAAGCCTTGATATATGCGCCGAAAAAATTGGCAAAAAAGCAAAAGAACTTGAAGAAGCGGCAAAGACAGGCGATTTTGACTACATACATGAACACCACAAAACATTCCTTGCAGACGCCTGGAAATTGATCGGCGATTTGGAAAAAATGTTCGACGGCCTTGACGCGGAAAACCCGAAACCGCTCAAGGACTCCCCTGACCCTGAAACGCTGAAACAGCTTCTTACCGCCTGCAGGGAGTATGATATCTATAAAGCAGACAATGCAATGGCCGAAATTGAGAAGTATAAATATGAAGCCGACGACGGTCTTGCAAACTGGCTGCGTGATAATCTTGACAGAACGAACTTTGATGAAATAGTTGAAAAATTGAGAGTGTTACAGTAATGCAAAACGATTTAAAGGAGCGCCGGAAATGACAAAGGGCCGTAAAAAAATTATTTATGTTGACGACATTCAGTACAGTCTTGTATCAGTGAAAAACAGGCTGCAGGATCAATATGATGTTTATACTGTGGATTCTGCCGGAAAAATGTTCGGGATGCTTGAAAAAATTACTCCCGATTTAATTATCATGGATGTCAACATGCCGGATGTTGACGGATATGAAGCCATTAGAAGCCTGAAAGCCGACGAGCGTTATTCCGATATTCCGGTAATTTTCCTGACAGGGAAGAGCGACAGGGAAAGCGTGGTCAAAGGCCTGAGCCTTGGGGCGGCTGATTATATTATTAAACCCTATACCGCTACGAAGTTGAAAGAGATTATCGAGAATAACCTGAACCCTCCGGGGAAAAAAGGAACCTCTACTGGCGATAACAACGACAACAAGCCTGTTGTTCTCATCGTTGACGACGTATCCAGCATGTTACGGGCAATGCAATATGCCCTGCATGACCGGTTTACAGTGTTTATACTCTCTAAATCCCAGGACGTACTGGATTTTTTGCGGACAAAAAAACCGGATTTGATCCTCCTTGATTACTTGATGCCCATATTGAGCGGTTTTGATCTTATTCACATGATACGGGCAATGCCGGAGTATGAGGATACTCCGATCATTATTATTACAACCGAAGGAACAACGGACCATGTGAACAAAGCCATGTCCATCGGCGCTTCCGACTTTATCGTAAAACCTTTCAAGCCAAAGGAGCTGAACGATAAAGTCGCCAAACATATACGGGTCGCAAAAGAATTGCGTCTGTTTAGGGAAGACTTAAAAAACAACAACAGGTAGAACTATGCAAAAACTGGTATTTATTGTAGACGATAACGACGCCAACCTGACAGTTGCGGCTTCCGCCCTGGAGGGGGAATACCGGGTACTGACCATGCCGTCGGCTCAAAAAATGTTTTCTCTTCTTGAGAAAAAAAAACCGGATTTAATCCTTTTGGATGTTGAGATGCCGGAAATAAGCGGCCTTGAAGCAACCGCCCGCCTGAAAGAAAACCAGCAATGGAAAGATATTCCCATTTTATTCCTTACCGGCTATTGTGACGAAAAATTGTTGTCCGATGCAAAAAGCTCCGGAGCTCTTGAAGTTATTCATAAACCCTTTGCGCCGTCTGAATTGCTGGAAAAAGTAAATAAATATGTATCTATTCAGCCACGTTAAACACAAAATCTGGAAAATCGCCATTAAAAAGGATTTTCAGGGCATCTGCGGACGAAATATGCTTTTTGCAGGTTGACAGGTAGCCGCGAATTCTACAAATTATAGTGTATAATCAACAGCGCACAATGTGTCAGCAAAAAGTGTTTGTCAGCGTTGACGCTTATGAAGAATTTTACCACGGAGGCTGTTACTTAATAATTTGAGGGCTTCTCATCATTTATGGCGGCTCAAAGTCATTGGACAAGCGGTTTTATTTTGATATAGTTACATGAAGGGGAAACACCGTGGCTGGTAAAATATATTTCGATAAAACCGATGATCTCATTGATATTTGCATGGATAATGTGTTCAAGGCGGTTTTTACCCGAAATACGCCGGCATCTCAAGGTGCTCTTTCGAGACTTATTTCCGCTCTCATCGGACGCAATATAACAATAATCGCTTTGAGCGCCAATGAACCTCCCATTGACAATCTGCGGGATCGCCAAATTCGTTATGATATAAACTGTAAAGCTGAAAACGGCGAACTGGTAAATGTCGAAATGAGTCTAAATCCGGAATCTTTTGAACCTGTCCGCCTTGAGTTCTATGCCGGGAGACTCTTTACCGGTCAGGACATCAGAGGAAGCGATAAATCCTTCGACGATTTACAGCAGTCTTATCAGATAGCCATTTTGGCAAAGGAGCGTTTTTTCCCGGACGAGGTGTTTTATCATACATTTGAGTATTACGATCCAATCCGGCATATGTCGCTAAACGGAAGAAGCCGGATTATCACCCTTGAACTGTCCAAGCTGGAAAAAGTGATAGAAAAACCAATTAATGAGATGGATGCGCAAGAATATTGGGGGATATACTTCCGGTACTTAACCGATAAATCAAAGCGGGAAAAAATCAATGAAATAATAGCGCACGAGGAGGGTATAGCCATGGCAAGCGAGGTATTAATAACTGTCAGTAAGGATGAGATTGAACGGGCCCGGCTGATGAGCGAATACAAATATGAACTTGATACGCAAAGCCGGATAGTCACTGCAAAACGTCAAGCCAGAAAAGAAGCCAGACAGGAAATAATTGAAATGCTCAGAAGCGGAAAATCACCTGAAGAAATTATCAGGGACTATGACGGATAAAATATAGACAGACTCTAATTAAGCCCTTCCGCTTCGGCGGCGACTTTGAGCCAATGGGGAATGGCATACGCGGAATACCGGAGTATAACGTTTTTCTTTTCTGCTTTTTACTGCAGGTTTTTTTCCAGCAGGCACAGGAAGTCTTTGCGGCTTATTTCACGCCCGCCAAGGGAACGGAGGTGGTTGGAAGGGACCTGGCAGTCGATGAAGGCGGCGCCGTTTGCAAAGAGGTTTTGCGCAAAGGTCAGGAATGCCGCTTTTGAGGCGTTTGGTTTTCGGGCGAACATTGATTCGCCGCAGAAAACCTTGCCGAGTACCAGGCCGTAACAGCCGCCGGCAAGTTCTCCGTCAAGGTACGCTTCCGCCGAATGGGCCCAGCCCAGCGAGTGTAATTCTGTGTATGCGGCGATAATGTCACGGTTGATCCATGTGCCCCCCTGGCCGGGCCGTCCGACTGCGGCACAGCCGGAAATGACAGACGAAAAATCGCGGTTAAAGGTAACGGTGTACGCGCCTTGTTCCAGAATTTTGCGCATGGAGCGCGATATATGCAAATCTTCAGGAAAAATCACCATGCGGGGATCGGGAGACTGCCACAGCAAGGGGTCTGTTTCAGGGTTGTACCAGGGGAACAGGCCCTGCTCGTATGCGGAGAGCAGCATGCCCGGCGAAAGGTTGCCTCCGACGGCGATTACGGAGTCCTTCCAAGCCTGAGGCGGGGGGAAGGCGATACGCGCGTTTTCATTTAGATAGGGGAAAGCGGGATCCGGACCAGG
>WQSQ01000087.1 GCA_009787775.1 Treponema sp. | reverse complement strand
TTAATGCCGCCTGCGATATCCAAGCCCGGGATCTCTACGCCAAAAAACATTGAGTCTTGCGGCTCTTGTTTTGCTTCAGATTTATCTTTTTGCTGAGACTGNTNTTTTAACTGCATNTGTTTTCTGGCTTCGTCTATTACATCCTGCGGCTGTTTGTCGCGCACATAGGNNTTCATAATGACGTTTAACTGGCGTATATCAATCGGTTTTAAAATAAAATCATTAAAATCGTTCTTTATAAATATATCCGCCTGTCCTCCGATGGCGTTAGCTGTCAATGCTACTATTGTTCCTTTATATCCGGCTTCGCGTATATGTTTAACAGCCTCTATACCGTCCATTCCCGGCATCATATGATCCATAAACACTACATCGTATACATTCCCTTCTTTTATTTTTTTAATCGCTTCCAGCCCCGAATTCGCGGAGTCGATTTCCTTTANCATNTACGGAAGCAGCANTCCTTTTGTGACATAAATATTTGTATCAACATCATCAACGACTAAAATTCTTCCGTAAGGCATCGGCTCGATTGATACCTGAATGTTTTTCAGGTAAGCGCGGTTGTACACGCGGAACCGGCGCATNTTTTCCGCCATTTCTTTGCCTATCACAGCGGAATCTATTTTTCCCTGAAGCAGACAGACAGTAAACGCGGTGCCTATGCCGGCTTCGCTTTCTACATTGATTTTTCCGCCCATCATATTGACAAGGTTGCGGGTGATGGGCATGCCAAGTCCCGTGCCTTCTTTTATACTGTTCACTTCCTGATTGAACCTTGCGTAATCGTCGAAAAGTTTGTCCACCTGCTCTTTAGACATTCCCTGACCGGTATCGCTTACAATGAATTTAAGCGTCACTTTATCCGCGTCCGGTGAAATGTCAGTATCGACAATTTCAACAGACATGGTTACTTTGCCTTTTTCTGTGTACTTAAACGCGTTACTCAGCAAATTATTTAGGATTTGCTTAACGCGAAGCTCGTCGCCTGACAACGTTACGGGAATATTTTCATCTACGTTAAGTTCAAACTCTACCCGCTTGCTGCCGATTCTCATCATGTTCAGCTGAACGGTGTCGCTTATCATGCTCGCGAATTCATAATTTTTTACCAATAGTTCGTACTTGCCTGATTCAATTTTAGAAAGATCAAGAATATCGTTGATAATGCTCATCAGCATATCGCCGGAAGCGTATATTTTTTCAAACGCTTCCATAACGCCAGCGGGAAGGTCTTCATGGCGGAGCTGTATTTCCGTTATGCCAATAATTGCGTTCATCGGCGTGCGGATTTCGTGGCTCATGGTGCTTAGGAAATTACTCTTTGCCTTGTTCGCCGCGGCAGCCGCCGCGTGCTGTTCTTCCGCTTCGTTGATGCGGTCTTTTAATGTTGTTACCATTGTGCGCAGCGCGCCGGCAAGCTGCCCGATTTCATCGCTGCTTTGAACCGTTATTTCGTCATCAAGATTGCCGTTCGCGACATTGACNGCGAATTCTGTAATTTTGCGGACAGGCAGGCTTATTTTTCTTCCCAGAATGCCCGCCGCCAAAGTGAANATGCAAATGATGCCGAGCGAACAGACAAGAATTATTATTAACACNCTGTTTGTTTCGCTTGTCTGCAGATCCATCGGCATCGCGGCAGCCCACATGCCAATCGTTTCGCCGTTATAATCCATCACCGGCCAGTACACTGCCATATACGGAGAACCGGAAATTTCCGTTTGAATTATCACGNTTTCGCCNTTGCGCAGCACTGTGTCTGTTATCTGCAAATTTTCAAGTTTTTCTCCGTTACCGCGTCTGCCTGTTCTGTCTTTCAGGCTGGTCATTAAACAAACGTCATTTTTATAAAGGGAAAAATGTATGCCTGTTAAACTGTAAAGGTTATCAACATAATCTTCTGTGCAGATATTTGAACCCAAAGATAAGGCGCCGGCTAAAACTCCGTCTTTAAGAACCGGTGAAAAACAATTTATGGTGTATGGAACAAGGGCGGTCTCGTCAAAGAAAAACCCTGAAGAAGTATATCCTTTAAGCGCTAACTGTATAACGTCGCGTCTTGAAATGTCGTCTCCTATTAAATCAGAGTGACCCCTGAAGATAACAATACCATTGACATCGGTAAAAGTGATCGAATCAATATCGCGCCTAAGCCATGAAATCTGCGGGTTTTGCATAATGCTATTTGTATCCGACCTTTGCACGGCGTCTACAAGATCGGGCAGCGTGGTAAGAAGCATGGCGTTTTGCATTAACCTGTCTTCTTCCTGCTGTTGAATTTTTATTACCATTGACTGTATGGCTGTCATTTCTTTTTGTATCGTGTAATCAAGGAGCCTGGTCATCAATATTATGGTTATAAACAATATGGTTAAACTGGACGCAATAACGCCCGCGACTGCGATCAATATTACTTTTCTTGAAATATTAATTTTCATAGTCAAACCTTCAGAAACACGATGATAAATAAACCCTGTCCAAATGGACAGGATTTTTATTTGCCCGGAAGAAGACTCGAACTTCCATACCCTTGCGAGCACTAGTACCTGAAACTAGCGTGTCTACCAATTCCACCATCCGGGCTTTTTCAGGAGCGTTTATCTTGGTTTTGTTATATAACATTGCATATCAGGAGAAAAATGTCAATGCTGCCTTTTTATATACCGATGAATGCCGCTTTTTCAAATTAAGTAAGGAAACCTTTAACGCTTTATAACGCACTTTTGAAAAAAACGAAAAATTCAGCTTATTTTGCTTGACTTTTATATAAAAAAACAATAAACTTCATTAAAACCAAAAGAGCCGGGTTTTCCTTTATTTTGGAAATAACCGGTCAAAAAATTTAGAGTTCATAGGAGGACTTTATGAAAAGAACACTATTAGTGTTAGTGGGTATTTTGATTATTACTTCTATGGTGTTAACAGGCTGCAAAGGAGGATCATCATCAACATCAAGCGATCCTTTCTACCCAATTAACATCTCCATCTTCCACGAAACAGGAGGTTATCCGCAGCCAAATGCCAACAACCCGGTTTATGCATACCTGAAAGAAAAACTGAATGTAGAATTTACCTGGGACATCCTTGTCGGCGATATCTCCCAGAGACGCGGAACAATGATCGCGGGCGGACAGTATCCTGATATCCTTGAATTAAGAGGAAATGAATGGATTGACGCCGGTGCTTTAATACCGCTGGAAGGCCTCATCGAACAGTACGGCCCCAATATTAAAAAGCATTACTCAAGCGTTTGGGATCAGATGAAATCATCAGACGGTCACATTTATTACCTGATTAACTACGGCGTATTCCAGGGTATTGACCATACGCCTAACTATGATCAAGCCGCTTTCTGGATTCAGAAAGACATTTTAGCCAAAGCAGGTTATCCTCAGGTTAAAACACTTGATCAGTACTTCAGCTTAATTGAAGATTACTACAGAGCAAACCCGACCATTAACGGTCAACCGACAATTCCTTTCATCATTTTAACCCATGACTGGCGCGTATTTGAGCTTTGGAATCCTCCGAACTTCCTCGCCGGTAACCCCAACGACGGAAACGGTGTTGTAAATCCCACAACATATGAATACAAAGCCTTCTTCTCAATGGATATTTCAAAACGCTGGTTCCAGTATCTTAACGGCCTTGATAAAAGAGGTTTAGTCGACAGAGCAAGCTTTACAGACACCTATGATCAGTATTCGGCGAAAATTTCATCCGGCCGCGTACTCGGCCAGAGCGTTCAGGGCTGGCAGTTCATGTATGCGCTGGATAATCAGAACCGCGACCGCGGCGAGAACTTCCGCACACAGGCTCCTCTCCCTGTCGTATTTGACGAGAGCATCAGACCCTGGTACCGCAACGTAACAATTCCTAACCTCCTTCGAGGTATGGGTATCAGCACCAGCGCAAAAGACCCTGTAAGAATTATCCGCTTTATTAACGCTTTTCTTGAAGAAGATGTTCAGCGCGTAATCAACTGGGGTATCGAAGGACAGCACTGGCAGTGGGGTTCGGACGGAGTTCCTTACCGCACACAGGCTCAGAGAGACAACTGGCAAAACGATAACTGGCAGACATTAAACCGCGCAAGATTGATG
>WQSQ01000086.1 GCA_009787775.1 Treponema sp. | reverse complement strand
ACAAACAATCGGACTCTTTTGATGAAGCAAAAGATAAATGCAGAAACTACTGGGCTGATTACTGGTCATCAGGCGGCTTTATTGATTTTTCAGGCTCTTCTAACAGCCGCGCCGCGGAACTTGAGCGCAGAATGATTCTTTCTCAGTATTTAACCGCGGTTCAAAGCAGGGGAAATATCCCTCCTGCGGAAACAGGATTGACATGTAACAGCTGGTACGGTAAGTTTCATCTTGAAATGCACTTCTGGCATCACGCGCATTTCGCTCTCTGGGGCAGAATAGAAGAAGTAAAGAAAGCTCTTGAATATTATAAAAGAATACTGCCTGCAGCGAAAGAAATCGCCGCCTCTCAAGGGTATAAGGGCGCGCGCTGGCCTAAAATGTGCGATCCGACAGGAAAGAATACGCCCTCATCAATCGCAGTTCTGTTATTATGGCAGCAGCCGCATCCTGTCATGTTCGCAGAGTTAATATGGCGCATAGAAAGAAGCGATGAAACCTTAAATGAGTACCGCGAAATTATAACAGAAACAGCTGAGTTCATGAGAAGCTTTGTCCATTGGGAGGGCGGCCGTTATGTGCTAGGCCCTCCCTACATACCGGCGCAGGAAAGACATGATCCGAATATCGTTTTAAACGCTCCGTATGAACTTGAATACTTCCGCGCTTGCTTTAAGATCGCGGACGAATGGCTGAAACGCCTCGGCGAGAAAGAGCGTTACGGTGAAATCACGGACAAATTAAGCATTCCCTCTGTTAGGGATGGTGTATATCTTGCTCACGAAAATTGCCCCGATACTTTCACAAAACTCCCCTATTACACGGATCATCCTTCAATGCTCGCGATGTACGGCGTACTAAACAGTGAAAAAACCGATCAGCGGATAATGTCTGCTACCCTTGATAAAGTGCTCGAAGTATGGGACAAAAAAACCTTCTACGGCTGGGACTTTCCGGTGATGGCAATGACAGCCTGCCGTCTTGGCAGATACTCAGACGCCGTTGATTTGCTGTTAATGGACAGTCCGAAGAACACCTTCCTAGAAAACGGCCACAACAAAATGACAGGCGATGACGCACTGCCCCTGTATCTTCCCGGAAACGGAGGCTTGCTGCTCGCAATTGCCATGATGGCTGCGGGCTTTGACGGCAGTAATGGGCCTTTATTCCCTGAAGGTTTCACTGTTAATGCCGAGAGTATTGATCCGTATATATAATTGACTTGTAGTTCGATAACTTAGCATTGATGGCTTGTTCCATGGTTTTTACTTTGTTTTTGCTTTATATTCCCTAATTATTTCTTCAGGGGACTTACCGCTTTCCAGAAGTTTGATTATTCTTTTTTCACCTATTTCTTCCGCATTACTAATGGCCTGCGCTTCGTCGTGACGCGCTTTTGACCAGAGGCGTTCTCTTTCCCGAAATTCGGATTCAGCTGTGATGTTATAATATGCATTGATGGCTTGTTCCATAACCGGTACCTCCATAGATCTTATTTTTTCCAATTCCTCAACTGTTTCGGCCTTGAAAAGCGACAGCCATAATAACAGTTTATTATCAGTGTTAATTTCTTTCGGTAGTTTTTTTAGTTCAAAAAAATGCAAAGTCATTTTATCTGTAAGAGATTCATGGCGAGTTATTTCAAGCGGCTGGAATTCTGAGTGATAATCTGAACAATCAAATAAGGGAAAATCAATAATACTGATTATTATTGTTCGCGGTAAATCTTTGTAGTTTTTGCCCGATGGCAGGGCGGATGAATATTCTCTGGCCCAATGAAACAAGACTCTTTCTGGATAATTTCTTTCGTTTTCAACCTGTATTTCCAAATCAACAAGCTGTCCGTTAACTGTCATGTTTATATCAAGACGGCAGAATTTATCACCCAGGCTTTCAGGTGGTATTTCCGGATTTGTGATTATAAATTGGCCTATGCTTCCAAGCGGTATTTGAAGCAGTTCTGAAACAAGCTGCTTTAACAGTTCGGGGTACTGGACGAATAGCGTCTTAAAGAGGAGATCGGTTTTAAATGTATATTCCAGTTTGACCATTTCAATTCCCTTACGATCTAAACATACTATACAAAAGGGAAGTTAACAAGAGCACCCGTTTTGTCTTTGAAGTATTCTGCGCAGCGATTAATATAATCCTTGATTTGGATAATTAATCATTTTATTAGCTTAAAAACCCAGTTATTTGTAATATAAATATTTCTAATTCTTTACCGCTATACCATTACGCAGTACCTATCCAAGGCTTGACGCGAACCCCCGTCAAGCCTTGACGCGATCGTCCACCAAACCTTGACGCGATCCCCCACCAAGCCTTGACGCGATCTTCCACCAGGCCTTGACGTGATCCTCCATCAAGCCTTGACGCGATCCCCCGTCAAGCCTTGACGGAGAAGCTAATTCTTTACCAAGTTACCGAAGCGTCTCTTACGACACGGAATCCTACAACCCAGTTGGCAGTATCGGGAGTATCACTGTTGCGGACAACAGTCCGCACATTGCCGGCAGCATTGCTCCAGCCGCCGCCCCGCCTTACCCGCTCGGTTCCTGTGTCCGGGCCCATGGGGTTACGGGCGGCCGCAGAGGTTGAATAATAACTGTCCTTGTAAGAAGCAAACCAGTCCCAGACCCATTCAGACACATTTCCGCTCATATCATAAAGACCTATGGCGTTCGGCTGTTTGCTTCCTACGGTCTGCGTAGCCTGATTACCGGAAGGCTGCGCCTGAACGGTGATATTATACCATGCTACTGCATCAGGACTATTGCTTCCAGAATAGGCAAAATCTCCAGGCGAGCCGTTTCCTCCCCTTGCGGCGTACTCCCATTCAGCCTCGGACGGCAGGCGGTAGCCGGTTCTGCCAATCAAAGTCTGTATAACATCTGCGCTGACTATCTGCTTTGCACCGCCGGTTCCGGACAACGGAGTCTGCGCAGTCTGAATGTTACTCATTGAATATACCTGGCTAAGTCCGGCGCTCGAAGTAAGCTTCATACAATAATCAATCGCGTCGTACCAGGATACCCTCTCAACAGGACGGTTCCCGTTCTTTGAGAACTGGCTTGGGTTAACGCCCATCACACTTCCATACGCTTTAATTGTTCCGCTCGGCGAGTTTTCTATTGATACTTCATACTTGCTTATATAGAATCCGTCCAGCGTTACGCGCCGTGCCGGATAAGCGTGGTATGCCGCGGGAGTACCTGAAACAGATGAATCGCCCATTGTAAAGCTGCCCCTTGGAACCCAGACCATGTCCGGCACCGGCGGAACCCACCTTGCGTAAAGATTAATAACCCGGATGCCGCTTTCTGTAACATACGGAAGATTTTCCATAGACAAGTGGTACATATTAAACGGCTGAAGAATATTACGCCCTGTACCTGCATTAATATTAGCTGCATCAGCGGTCGAAGAGCCGTAAGGAATAACGTCCCAGCGTAAAAAAGACCAGCTTGTCGTATCACTTGCAGGCAGAACAGGCATGAAAAGTTCAATAACCTTATCACCGGCGCGATAATACTGTTCAAGATACGGCTTTCCTGCCGGTGTGCCAAATTGAGGAATTCTTCCTGCGGAAGCTCCCGAACCTGTACCCAGATAGTACCTCACAACGTATTGCGCATCTTTCCATTGTGCATACAGTGTAATATTGGTTGTCACCGTATCATTATCAAAGTCCCAGAGATCAGTAAAATTCGAATTTTTATACCAGCCGTCCAGAGTCTTATTACCAGGGTTTGTAATATTCTCAGGTATTTTAGCTCTTTCGCCGTACTGTACAGATTGATTTGGAACCGAAGAACCGGATAAACTAAATGTTACTGTTCGCGGCGCCAACGCCCACCCTGCATACAGATACAGGGGATCCATGCCTATGATCTCATCAGGGACTGTAACTATGTAACTCGCAAAGTTAATGGTAGAGCCGGTACAGGCTGGATCAAAAAACCAGCCTGTGAAGGTAAAACCTGATCTTACAGGACTGCCTGGATTTAATATCCTGTTGCCGGCAAGTATGGAAAAATGAGTCCGCGCCATGTCATTGCCGCCGTTTACATTAAAGACTACAGTGCGTGTCTGCGGCGCAAACCTTGCGTAAAGAATAAGATTGGAAGTAACCGGATTATCAAAGTTCCATTGATTATAAAAGTTTTCATCTGTATACCAGCCGTA
>WQSQ01000085.1 GCA_009787775.1 Treponema sp. | reverse complement strand
TCGCCGTCAATTGAAAGTATTTGAATTTGTGTTTCTTCGCCGTTTGGCAAGAGGGCTGGGAAAAATTCGCCGGCAGCAAGGCGGCGGACACGGACAAGATAATGGTAATCATCGCCTGCAAGCCGGACAAGGTTATCTTTGCCCGGCTCTTTATTTAAAATAAACTGCTTCACGAAGCCTGAGCCATGTTATCCTCTGCCTCTTGTTCTTCTCTTAAGACTTTTAAAGTCTTGGCATTCTGCATGAGGTTTTTATAAGTGCCGCTCTTAAAAATGTTCACAGCTTCCAGAAGCTGAATATCGTATTCAAGATCGTACACGGGAGCGAAAGATGTTCTGTTCAATTCATTCCTGANTAAACGCCTGAGCAGAGGCAGATCAAGTTTATATTCTGTTGAAAGCGTCNTTGCAAAAGTATCTATCTGCGCGGCAGTTGCCTTGGGATTCTTCTCNGCAAATTGAGGTATTTTNTTCGCGTTAATAAGCTCATTCAAATGTACCGCATCATCCTCCGTTACTTCGGGGAAGCTTACNGCACGATCGGGAGGAATACCCACTTTATCGATATTTACATCACTTGGAGTAAAATAACGAGCTGTTGTAATTTTAAAGCCGACTCCGCCGTAGGGAATAACCTGCTGAACCGAGCCTTTGCCGAAAGTGTTTTCGCCGACAAGATAGGCTCTGCCTCTGTCTTTTAACGCGCCTGCGACAATTTCAGAAGCTGATGCTGAACCCTTATTTATTAAAACAATAACCGGTATATCCGCAGGAACAAGGGTTGAAAAATTAGCGTTAAAATCACGGTTCTCGGTTCTTACCCTCGACCTGATACGAACAACAAGACCTCCGTCAAGAAACAGATTGGAGATTTGAACAGCCGACTCTAAAAGACCGCCGTAGTTGTTCCTTAAATCTAAAATTAAACTTTTATAATTATTTTCCTTAAACTCGGCAATAGCATCTCTTGCTCTATCCGCCGAATACGGAGTAAATGTCAGCAGTTTTAAGTATCCTGTATCTCCAATCATGGCGTGTTTAACAGTAGGTACTTCTATAAGCGCTCTGGTTATTGTTATCGGGAACTCCATTTTTTCACCGCGCTTTATAACAAGTTTTACGCTCTCTCCCGGCGTTCCGCGCAGCATTCCAAGAACTTCTTCCATTGTGAGAGTGTCAGTTAAAATGCCGTTTATCTCCTTGATGAAATCGCCGGGGTTAATGCCTGCGCGCCAGCCGGGNGTATCTTCAATTGGGGAGGCAACTTCAACATACCGGGGTTTCCCGTCAGGGCGCGGTCCGACNGATTGGGTAATATTAAGCCCGACTCCGCCGAATCTTCCTTGAGTGGTATCNCCCATGTCTTTCATATCGGATTCTGTTAAAAATGTTGAATAAGGATCGTCCAGNGCGTTAAACATTCCGTTCATTGCGCCTTCAAAAACTACCTGCGGGTCTACTTCATCCACATAACTGCGAAGAATAAAGTCGAAAACATTCTGCATTATATTTGAATAATTGCGTACCTGAGCCTGCGAGGATAAATTCGGTGATTGAGCGTTTCCCTGTGCCGAAGCTCCGGGAATCAACGCGAAAGTAAATAATAAGCAGAATATTATAGTGGCTGTAACCCAAACCCATGTAAGGGGTGATTTATTATGCTTTATTTCCATGATAAACTCCTATTAACATTATGGTACATTTCGGATAAAAAGGGTAGTAACATGGCAAAGAAGAAATTAAGTAAAAGATTCACGGCACTGATAATAATCGGTTTGGTATTTACGGTTGTCGCCGGTTTCCATTTGCTGGGAGTTTTTCATTTTCTGGAATATAAGTCTTATGACATGAGAGTCCGCTTTTGGGCTGATTCCAATTACAGCCGTACCTCGGATGATATAATGTTAATACTGCTGGACAATCCCAGTATCGCCTGGGCTCAGGAAGAAAGAGGCTGGGGCTGGCCCTGGCCGAGGGAAGCATATGCCGACATCGTTAGTTATATGAATTTGGGCGGAGCGAAATCGCTTGCATTCGACGTTATTTTTTCTGAACCTTCTGTTTATAGAAATGCCAGGCAGGATGAAATAATTGAGACCGCCGTAAAAACACTTGAAGAAATTGAAACTGAAAATTCATTGCAGCCCCGCGCTGAAAGACAGGCAGGACAGCCAAGACCGGAAGTAAATGCCGACGGAACGCCCAGAAGATCAAGAGTAAGGGTAGCGATTGACGCTGTTCAGCATTTGAATGACAGAGTAGATGATAAAATTTTTACCAAAGCGTCCGCTGATTACGGTAATGTTGTGCAAACTGTTATGTTCAGCTCTCAAACAGGAAGAGTAGAACACTGGCCTGCTGATGTTAAAGCGCCTCTGCTGCGGCTTGATAATTTCGATTCGATAATAAAAAAATTCAGCGTTGGCGGAAGCGAAAAAGCAATCTTTCCGATTTCTGATCTAAGAGACGCTGCAGGCGCTTTGGGAAGCGTTACAGGATTAGCTGACTCAGATGGCATAATCCGCAGGTTAAGACCTTTTACATTATTTGATAATAAGGCGATACCGGGACTTTCTACAGCTTCGCTTGTTGTTTCCGGAAAAAGCCTCGATATGAAATATAATTCAAGAAACAGAACAATTGAATGGGAAGGGATTTCCGTACCTGTTGATAAAAACGGCAACGCCCTGCTTCGTTACCGCGGCATACTGGATAAATATAATCCGATAGGAGCTATGTATATTTTACAAAGCGCGGAAGCTGTAAGAAACGGAGAAGAGCCGATGCTGCCTCCGGAAATATTTTCGGGCGCTTATGTTTTCTTTGGCTTTTATGCGGAAGGACTTTATGATATTTTTAATACGCCTATTGCCGCTTTTTATCCCGGTATGGGATGCCATATAACAATGCTTGATAATATGCTGCAAAATGATTTTCTCAGAGAAAGCAAACAAGGAACAACTCTTCTTGTACTTTTCTTTGTTATCGCGGCGATTGTATGTTTGGCGATTTTTTCAAACCGCATATCAATATCTGTCAGCTGTCTGGCGGCTTTTATCCTGTTTACAATAATCGGTTCATTCCTTGCTTACCAATTTGCCAATCTCTGGGTGCCAATGATTACGCTCATTGTAGGANCNCTTGCCGCATTCGTTACCGTAATGCTTTACAATTANGCTACAGAGGGCAGCCAGAAACGTTTTATTAAATCAGCTTTCTCGCAGTACCTGTCTCCAAAAGTTGTAGATCAGCTTATTCATGATCCTTCCCAGTTAAAGCTCGGCGGCGAAAAAAGAGAGATGACTGCAATCTTTACCGACATCCGCGCATTCTCGACATTCTCGGAAGCCCTGGGAGACCCTGCAAAACTTGTTGAGCTTCTCAATTTCTATCTGACAAAAATGAGCAATATCGTTCTTGATAATCAGGGAACAATTGACAAATACGAAGGCGACGCGATTATCGCATTCTTCGGGGCTCCGATACATTTTAATAACCATGCCTCTCTTGCCTGCCGCGCGACAATACAGATGAAAAAAGCAGAAGCTGAAATTAACCGGGAAGCCTTGGCATTGGGGCTTATCACTCCTGAAGTAATGCAGGCTATGACAAAGAAAGGCGTAATAAGCAGCGTTGATGATCCAAACCCGATTTTTACGCGCCTTGGCATTAACACGGGAGACATGGTCGTAGGTAACATGGGTACTCCCAACAAGATGGACTATACAATCATGGGGAATGCGGTCAATCTTGCGGCGCGCCTTGAAGGCGTTAACAAGCAATATGACACGGGCGGTATTTTAATAAGCGAGTATACCCGCTCACATATTGGCGATGAGTTTGTCATACGCCCCTTAAGCCGCGTTAGGGTTGTCGGTATAAATACGCCTCTGCGGCTTTATGAGCTTTTAGATATTGCCTCAGAAGCGCCGCCTGAGCTATTAAATATGGTAAAAAACTGGGAAGAAGCCTTTAAATTGTATGAAAACAAGGAATTTAAGGCTGCCGAAGACATTTTCCAGGGAATTTGCGGCAAAAACGAAAAAGATATGGCGGCAAGGAAATATCTGAACAGATGTATTAAATTCCAGTCATCGCCGCCTGATGATAAAACCTGGGATAACGGCGTGGATAATTTAACAGAAAAGTGATATAGTTTAATTATTGAGGTACAAGATGAAAAGACTTTTATTAATTTTAATTTTAGCATTGTTTGCTGCCGGTATTGCTGCGGCGCAGATTCAAAAAGACAGCGCTTTGTACGTGTCAGTAAAGAGTGTCGAATTAAAGTCCAGCGCCGGGTTATTTTCCAGCACTAAGGGGACTTTAGTTTT
>WQSQ01000084.1 GCA_009787775.1 Treponema sp. | reverse complement strand
TTGTAATTTTCCCATAATACCGAGTGGGAGATAGCTCCGGTAATTGACCACAATACCCAAGGAATTCCTATTGAAAACCCAAAGAAAACAAAAGGACGGCGATACTTTTCCAAATTCATAAAAATACTCCTTATTTATATACTTTTATATGACCGACAGTCGGTCATATAAAATGTACATTATGAGAATAATTATGTCAACGGTAATTCAATAAAAATGCGGGTGAAGGACGAAATTATCTTAACCCCACCGCCAGTTCCCAATCGTAATATGCGGATAAGACCTCAAAGTTGACGTTTACAAAATTAAGCCAGACCATGTCCAATCTGTCTTGCGCATCCATAACGTTAAGATATGTCGCTTGCCCGTTTGTTAAGGCGTTTTGGGCTGATGCGACTGCGCGCCGCGCTGCTTCTACAGTACGATACGATGATTCAAGCCTCCTCATTCCTTCTTCTAGTCGAATCTGTAACTCGTAAATTTCATTCTCGATTGCAGCTTCTTTCCGGGCTATATTGAGATTTGTCCTTTCCTGTGCCAAAGCTGCGGCTCTTATCCTGGCAATACGTGCGCCTCCGGTTAGAATGGGTATATTGACTGTGATGCCAAAAGACGCGGAATTGAAATTATAATCTCCTATGAAGGAAGAGCTGTTCCCCATTGTGCCAAGGGCATAGTTAAATGAAGCTGAAACTTCTGGCAGGAAAGCGCTTGTTGCAGCCTTGCGATCAAGGTCAGCCAATTCACGGGACAATAAAAGCGCGTTGTAATCTGCGCGATTCGCGATAATGGCGCTCATCTCCGGGGTTTGTGAAATTTCCGGATAATCAGTATGTTCTTCTGTTAAAATAATTTCCTGCGAATGAGGAATGCCTGCAAGATCGCAGAATGCAAGCAGAACAAGCTGCGTGTTTCGTTTTGCTTCCACTACAGCATCAGCTTTTGTCATCCAGTTTACCTCTGCCGAAAGCAGTTCCATTTCTGCGGAAGCTCCGGCCTGGTATCTTCGTTGCACACGCTGGTACTGTTCAAGACTGAATCTTTCAGAGTTTTCCCTAATTTCTACAACAAGAAGTGCAAGCTGCGCTCTGTGATAAAGTTTTTTTGCCGCAGTCAATACGGATAGCCGCGCCGCCTCGTATGATTGCTCTCGTATAGCCTGAGCGAGTTTTGCTTTATTGAAATTAGATATTGCGCCTGCGCTATATAACATCTGGCTAACGCCAACTCCCAGCGTTAGTTCGTTATCATAATTTGTGCGAACATCCTGAAAGATAAGCTGACCGCCGCCAGGCTGCGAAGCGACTGCCATTGACTGTGTGCGGTCAATCAGGTTTCTGTTATATCCGCTTTGTACGCCCGCACGGGGCAGAAACATCGATCTTGCAAGTGCAACATCGGTTTTTGCCAGTTCTATATCCTTGAACATAACCAATAAATCAGGATTATTCCGTTCCACCAAAGCAAGATACCTTGCCAGATCATATTCTTCGGCTGATATATTTGCCGTGAAACTAAAAAGCGCGAATACAATAGCGCATAACAATATTTTTTTCATGATGCTTCTCCTTTCTTTTTTCCTTTTAAAATAAACTCAAGACATGGAATGAGCCAGAGAGTCATAATCATTGATGAAATTATTCCCCCTGTGACAACAACACCCATGGGTTGACGTATTTCCGCCGCAGATCCGCCTAAACCTAACGCCATTGGAATAATTCCCATTATGACAGCGATGTTACTCATAAGAATTGCTTTTAGTTTTTCTGGGCAGGCACTGAGTAAAGCATCCTCAACTGTCTTGCCTTCCCGCCTTAAGTTATTGTAATTATCCAGCAGTAGTATCGAATTGTTTGTTACAATACCGATCAGCATGACAATACCAATCATGGCGATATTATTCAGAGTCGTACCTGTTAAAAGGCATATTGCAGTAACGCCGATAATGGAAAGCGGAACNGCAGTNAGGATATACAATGGCTGNCCTGCACTTTCCAAAAGAACTGCAAGAAGTATGTACATTAAAACAATGGCTGTCAGAAATACAATCGCCATGTTTANAACAGCTTCAGACATTGAATCTGAAAGTCCTGCCTGGCTGATGCTGTAACCCGACGGCAAATCAATCTCCTGNACCGCAAGCATAACNGCAGACAATACACCGCCCTGCGTAAAACCGGGCAGTATATCCGCGGTAAATTCGATAGACTGCATTTTGTCAATTCTCATGATCATGTTGTAGCCGTCTTCAAAATGAACATCCGCATAACGGGACAGGGGATAAAGCCCGGAAGCGGCGGCTACAGGAATATTTCGCAATCCTTCAATGNTCTGCAAACCATCATCGCTCATTTTTANGCGGATATCGTATTCCATTCCGCCTTCCTTGAACGTTGTCATAACAACTCCGTCAATCGCGAAACGCAGAGCTGTAGCGACTGTTTGTACTGTAAGGCCGTCTGATAGAATTTGCTTGCGGTTAGGTTCAAAAACAAGTTCCTGTTTGCCGGATTTTGTATTTATGGCGGCGTTAGAAATACCCGGCACCAATGAAAGCCTGTCACGCAGCTCGTTTCCAAGACTGGAAAGAATCGCGCTGTCAGGGCCTTTTATGTACAGGTTAATGGGAGCGCCTTCTGCAAGAGCTATCTCGGAAGGTGCGGAAACTTTTATAACAGCTCCGGGAATATCAGAAAGCGTTTTTATCATCGAGGAAGCTATTTCATCATTGCTCATATTCCTTTGATTTTTTGGGACAAGAGATATCTCCATTAGCGCGACATTTACATCTCTGTTAAAAGAGCCTGCGTTTCCAAGTGTTGTTAAAATACTGCGCACTTCTTTATAGGAAGCCAGCCGGTTTTCAATTTCAGATAGCACTGCCGCTGTCATGTCAAGACTCGACCCTTGAGGAAGTTCAACATTTACCTGAACCCTGCCTCCGTCGCTTTTGGGAATTACTTCCATTTCGATTCGCGAGAATCCCATAATGCTTAAAACAAAAGCGGCGAAGACTATTACAAGAAACGCCACGCTGCGGCGTTTTCGCGTAACAAAAAACAAAATTGAATTTCTGTAAAGGTCTTCCAGCTTTTTAATAAGAGCGTCAATTTTTCTGCCAAGTTTTCCAGGTTCTTTGTTTTCTTTCGATAGAAGACGGGACGCCAAAACAGGAGTTACCGTTACGGAAACAATAAGCGAAAAAACCGTAGAAATGGCAACCGTAAAAGCAAAGGAACTTAGGATTTTTCCCATTGGTCCCTGCATTCCGCCCAAGGGAACAAACACAGCTACGTTTGTTGCTGTAGCTCCGATAACAGCAATAAGGACTTGCTTTGTTCCGACAGAGGCGGCTTTTTCGCGGGAGAGCCCTTTATCCCTGTGGCGAAAAATATTTTCCAGCACTATTACAGAACTTGCTACAAGTGTCCCTGTCGCACAGGAAAGCCCCATAAGCGAAAGTACGTTAATACTGATGCCGATATGCTGCATAATAAGAAAAGTCGATATTATCGAAAGAGGCATCGCGACAGATATGATGATGGTTGAACGCCAGTCATGCAGAAAGAGCATCAAAACAAGGCCTGTGAGCAATATACCCATTATAAGATTGCTCAATGTATCGTTAACAGAATCACGTATAAAACCGGCTTCTTCCCTAATGACATTTAAGCGCACTCTGTTTCCGGATGCCCGCTCAATTTGAGGAATACGCTTCATTATACCGTCTATAACGCTGACAGTATTTGCGCTTGGATTTTTAATAATATTGATGAGCAGTGCGTTATCATTGTGTATACCTGTCTCATTATTTAAAAATATCGTACGCTCTCTCACTTGTGTTTTTGAATCGGTCACATCTGCAAGCTGCCTGAGTTTAAAAACACCGGCGCGGGTTGGGATATCAATATCTTCGATTTCTTCAACGGAAACAAATTCTCCCTTAAAGCGAACCGGAATATCCTGATTATCAAACACAACATTACCACCCGGCAGTTCTACATTCGCACGCGCTATAATTCCCGCTATCTGCTCAACCGGAAGATAACGTTCAAAAACAGGGGAGCGGTGTAATTCAACATTGATCTCGCGTTCTTCGCCGACAGAAAGCTCTACGGTTCCGACTCCCGTTACCTGTGACAACTGATCCCTTATGACAGTCGACGTGTATTCATATAACTCCGTACTCGGCATATCGCCTTCGATAAGTATGCTCATAACAGGAAAGAAAGTTGCCAAATTCGCTTTTAAGATAACGGATTTTCCCGCGCCGGAAGGAAGTTCTGATGCAATTGCGTCAATTACATCTTTAACTTCCTGGAGTGCAAGATTTTCATCTTTACCATCTTTAAACTGGGCAACAACAATTGAAACGCTGTCCATGGAATGTGAGGTGATAGTATCAAGCTCTCCGATAGCGTATATTGCGTCTTCAATTTTTTTTGTAATCTGCGCCTCAACAGACTGCGGCCCCGCGCCGGGATACACTGTTCGTATCGT
>WQSQ01000083.1 GCA_009787775.1 Treponema sp. | reverse complement strand
AAAGCAGCCCAAACTGCCGCGCCTGAAGATATGCCTGCAAGTATTCCTTCTTCGCGGCTTAGTCTTTTGGCTGTATCAAAGGCGTCTTCATTTGTTACGCGGATAATTTCATCAATGATTGAACGGTTAAGTATCTTGGGAATAAATCCAGCTCCTATACCCTGTATCCGGTGAGGTCCTGCCAACCCTCCTGAAAGAACGGGAGATGCATCAGGTTCTACAGCAACTATTTTTACAGTTTTCTTTTTCTCTTTTAATACTTCTCCAACGCCAGTGATAGTGCCGCCTGTTCCTACTCCCGCGACAAAAATATCAACCTGTCCGTTTGTGTCTTCCCATATTTCCAAAGCTGTTGTTTCACGATGTATCTGCGGATTGGCAGGGTTCTCAAATTGCAGCGGCATGAAACTGCCTGCTATTTGCGCATTAAGCTCTTTCGCTTTTTTTATCGCGCCTGTCATTCCTTCAGTTCCCGGCGTTAAAATAATCTCAGCGCCAAGCATTTTTGCCAGTTTACGGCGTTCAATAGACATGGTTTCAGGCATGGTAAGTATAAGTTTATAACCGAGGGACGCGCAGGAAAAAGCAAGCCCTATGCCTGTATTTCCGCTTGTCGGTTCTATTACAACTGCGCCGGGCTGTAATTTCCCGTTTTTTTTGGCAGCTTCAAGCATTGCGGCTCCTATGCGGCATTTAACGCTTCCGGCAGGATTAAACGCTTCAAGTTTGCCAAGTAAAATTCCCGGAAGCCTCTCACCGGTAGGTGAGACGCTCAATTTCGGCAAACGTACCAAAGGTGTTGCTCCGATTGCTTCTGTTATTGCTCCGTAAATTTTTGAACGAAATGTTTTCATATTATATCTCCTTGCTGATAAATTTCATTAATATTTCTTAACCGCTCCAGCGCGTTCTGTAATAAAGAACGGGGACAGGCGGCGTTCAATCGCTGAAATCCGTTTCCTCCCCTGCCGAAAGTGGGGCCGTTATTCAGCCATAATTTAGCTTTATGGGTAATGGCATTATTCAATTCGTTATCACTTAACCCAAGTTCAGAGAAATCAAGCCATGCAAGATAGGTTCCTTCCGGTTTAACGAGTTTGATTTTAGGAATGTAGTTATGCAGAAACTCATTTATCAGTGACATATTTCCGGCAAGATAATTGATCAATGCATCCAGCCACTGTGCCCCGCCTGTATATGCCGCTTCGCAGGAAACAAGCCCCATTATTCCCGGCTGGCTTAAACCGCAGTTTTCATATTCCTGCTTAAAAAGAGCGCGTAACTGTTCGCTGGGAATAAAAATATTCGCGTGCTGCAAACCCGCAAGATTAAATGTTTTTGAAGGAGATGTGCATGTAACGGTGAAATCTGAAAACCGCTTGTCAAGCGCTGCAAATACATGATGTTTATAAGGCGGAAAAATAATGTCCTGATGTATTTCATCGGCGATAACAGTAATGCCGTAACGCAGGCAGATTTCACCCATACGAATAAGTTCATCATTCGTCCACACCCTGCCGACCGGATTATGCGGATTACATAATATAAAAAGTTTTGCCACTTTGATTTTATTTTCAAAATCTTCAAAGTCTATGCGGTAATGACCTTCGCTGTAAATAAGTTCGTTTACAAGCAATGCGCGTCCGGTCTTCTGTACCGCCGAATTAAACGGATAATACACCGGCTGCTGCACAACAATACCGTCTCCCGGTTTTGTAAAAGCGCGGACAGCGAGATACAAAGCGTTTACAACTCCGGGAGTTATAAGTATCCACTCTTTTTCAGTGCTCCATTCAAAACGATTTTTAAACCATTCCTGCACTGCAGGAAAATATGCTCCGCAAGGCTCGCTGTAGCCAAAGATTCCATGCTGTGCGCGGGAAATTAGCGCGTCCTTTACACAAGAAGGCGCCGCGAAATCCATGTCGGCAACCCATAAAGGCAGTACATCTTCCGGCTTTCCCCTTGATGCAGGATCGTATTTAATGCTGCTGGTATTTTTTCTGTCTATAACGGTGTCAAAATCGTATTTCATTTGCCGCCCATTGCTTGTTTTAAATCTTGTATAATGTCATCTGCCGCTTCCAGTCCAACGGATAAACGCAGCAAACAGCTGTTTATTCCGCGCGCTTCGCGTTCTTCCTTAGGAAGATCGGCATGAGTTTGCAATAAAGGATAGGTGATAAGACTTTCTGTTCCGCCAAGGCTTTCAGCATATTTAATAAGTTTAACATTTTCCAAAATTGAAACCGCTGTCAGTTCATCATTAACCGTAAAAGAAATCATCCCGCCAAAGCCGCTTGTCTGGCGGCTGGATATTGCATAATCAGGATGATCCTGCAAGCCTATGTAATAAACTTTCTTTATTTTTTTTTGCTGTGTGAGCCACTGTGCGACAACTAACGCGGTTTTATTATGACGCTCCATTCTAATAGCGAGAGTTTTAACTCCGCGTATAACTAAAAAACTGTCAAAAGGTGAAAGGCACGCGCCGCTTGTTTTTGATATATAGCGCAGCCGTTCAGCCAAATCTTTTTCCTTTACAGTCAGCAATCCTGCAAGCGCGTCATTATGGCCGCCAAGATATTTAGTTCCGCTGTGAAGCACTATATCCGCGCCCATGGACAAAGGTCTTTGAAAAATGGGAGTAAGAAAAGTGTTATCTACGATGAGTAGTATTTCTTTGCTTTGTGTAATTTGCGCACGCTGCTTTAGCTGCGCAACTGCTGCAATATCCACAACATTCATCATGGGATTAGTGGGAGTTTCGATAAAAACCGCTTTTGTAGCGGGCGTGATTTTTTCTGATATTTCCTGTAAATTCGCCGCATAAGAAAATGTAATGCCGTTCTTTTCTGATATATGGGAAAAAAGGCGGAATGTACCGCCGTATAAATCATAAGACGCGACAACATGATCACCCGGCGAGAATAATTCCATAAACGCGGAAACTGCCGCCATACCTGTTGAAAACGCTATTGTTTCCGCGCCGCCTTCAAGCGCGGTAACCGTGTGTTCCAGATGTTCCTTTGTAGGATTTTGTGAGCGGGAATAGTCGAATCCCGTACTCTGTCCGACACCGGGGTGAGCAAAAGTCGAAGACGCGAAAATGGGAACCGATACCGCGCCGGTTGTATCGTATTTTTTTTCGCAGCCATGTACGCAGATTGTGCTAATATCCATAACCAGATAATACTATATGTTTAGTATGTATTCAAGAGGGTTTTATCTTTTTACAGTTGTAAAAGCATTTGCCTGCATTTCCGCAATTAGTACGCCGAGATCATCCTTTACGCTAATCCTGTATACTGACACGCTGCGGCCTTTTAAAAGACAGGTTGATGATGCTGTAAGTTTTGAGCCTTTAGTACTTTTTAAAAACGAAATGCTGCATGATTGTCCCACTGTAACTCCGATGTCCCCACCGCAGACCCATGCTAAATTGCAATGAACCGCAAATGTTAAATCTGCCAATGTAAAAATTGCGCCGCCTTGAACATTTCCTACGGAATTTCTATGTCCTTCGTTCAGTTCCATACTGCACACTGCCTGGTCCTCGGTAACAGAATCAATTACAATCCCGGCTTCCGTAGCAAAACGGTCATTTTTAAAATGCTCGCGAATGTGATTCAAATCGATCTTCATTTCCATACTTCATACATCTTAATACACTGGCATTGAATTATCTACGTCACGCGCCCAGGCGTTTAAGCCGTCCTGTAAATTTAAAAGTTTGCCCTTGTAACCTGCTTCGCGTAAAGCGCGTATTCCTAAAATGCTGCGCTGACCTATTTTGCACAAGAAAACCGAATCAAGAGAACTGTCCAATTCGTCCATTCGCCTTACCAACTGACCGAGCGGCATGATTATCGCGTTTGGAAATTTAACGATGGCCCTTTCGTGCGGTTCGCGGATATCAATAAATTGAATATTATCTCCTGCGTCCAAACGCTTTTTTAAATCGATAGCGGTAATTGTTTCTATCGGTTCTGAGTTTTGATCTTTTTTTAATCCGCAGAATTGTTCGTAGTCGATTAATTCTTTTATTGACGGATTTCTTCCGCACACAGGACAATTGATCTCTTTTTCCAATTTTAATTCACTGAACGTCATGCGCCACGCGTCAAAATGAAGCAATCGTCCGATTAAAGGTTTGGCTGCGTGCGATTCTTTTGAATCGCTTACAATAAGTTTGATAGTCTCTGCTGCTTGAATGGTTCCGATAATGCCCGGTAATACTCCCATAACTCCGCCCTCGGCGCAAGAAGGAACGAGTCCCGGAGGCGGAGGCGAAGGAAAGATGCACCTGTAACACGGACCATCTTTCGTACCCACTTTTTTAGATGCGCAGAATACGCTTGATTGTCCGTCAAATTGAAAAACAGAACCGTAAATATTTAATTTTCCCAGAAACACGCAGGCGTCATTTATAAGATAGCGTGTTTGAAAATTATCCGTTCCGTCTGCTACAATATCGTAATTACCGATTATTTCAAGCGCATTTTTACTTGTGAGCATTGTGTTATGCACAATAACATTCACAAACGGATTAATGCCTTTGATTCTGTCTTTCGCGGACGCGACTTTCGGCCTGCCTATATC
>WQSQ01000082.1 GCA_009787775.1 Treponema sp. | reverse complement strand
TGCTTGTTACCTTCTTTATAAATTCTAAAAATTGCGGCGGCACAGGCGGTCTGTCATCATTTATCTTTTTTGCCGGCGTTAATCTGCGGCTCTTTGTTATGTAGTCTTCAGGCTCTACAGGACGTACTTCTTCTGTGCGGTAATTGTATAATTCGCCTTTATAATTTGCGACCTCGATATCGGTGTCAAACAGCTCGCGCGTCATCGCGATGCGTTTGTCCCGTTTCAGGATTGCCATAACGGAGTTTATACCGTTCGAGTTAAGTAAATGCCTGGCGTAGCGCAGGCCTTCCATGTATTCTTCTGTAGCGCTGTCCAGGAGCAGCCTTCCGAAATGGCGCACGATCCACTGCACGACAGGCTCCGCGTATTCTTCGCCCTTCCAGCAGCCGTCCTCGGCGTTCCACGTCGTCCAGCCGACCTCCGTGTAACGTATGTACCTGCCGCATTGTTCAATAATTTTTTCTGCCAGGTCGTCTTCAGTTAATTCAGTATCTTTCCAAGGGTCGTACTTTTCGGATATCTGGTTTATTATGTATTCTACCATGCGGCCGATCAGAGAAGGGTCTTTTCCTTCAGGCCGCTCCGCGCTTTTCTTCTCTTTGCCCGTGCGCGTGTAACGCTGTTCGGGAGTTAATTCTTTTTTGCCGGACGCCGCAGCGGTTTTTTTTGCCATAAGATGTTATATGCTTTGCTCCAGTTCCCCGCGGAGATCGTCTGTTTTCTTACACCAGTATGCTTCATCAATAGTACTCTGTTTTTTATCGCATTGATAACGCCTGTATGTTTTTTCTTTTTTTATAACTGTAAAGTATTTACAGTACTTGCAAATATTTAAAATCTGACGGAAGTATTTGTTATTGATTATGAATTTGTCTAGCCTCTTTGCGGCAGGGCATGTTTTGCGGTATTCATCGCAGCCTGGGCAATGACAACCATCTTTCATTGCTAATCCGCGCTTTTGGCAGTAGTTTTTATTTTGTTCTTGTGCTGTCATTTTTGTTTAACTCCCTCGGTATTCCTACTTGTCTTTATTAAAAAGCCAATTATAAAATTCTTCGTAACACCACTCTGTATCTCCCGGACAATCCACTGCAGGGCAATCATAGCAACTTAAGTTTTCGTTGACTTTGAAATCACCGTTAAAAAATGAAATAATTTCCGTTTTTATATTTTTTGCCAATACTGATAATTCGTGGTATCTTTGCACAGGAATTGGGATCGTTAAATTCACTATCCCTTCTTTATCATCTACAATCATTTATTTTATCCCCCCACAATCTTTATCGTGCTCTGAATTATAACCATAGATCCAAAATTCTTGCCGCTTTTTTATTTTCTTTCAAACCGTTTCTCCCCAATTCTATTACAAATAAATTTTCAGGCGCATACGCAATAACGCCTTTTTCCTGTAACATCTTCGCGAGAAATGATTTTCCCGTAGCCGCGGCGCCGATAAATAAAATCGGTATCTTGTTCCGGATAGCGTACCAGATATCTTTCTTCTGCTTTGCAGTGAGATTGCTCATGTTTTCCTGCGGTATGAAGTTTTCTAGTTTTGCTTTCATTGTTCTACTCCCTCCGGAGGCAGGAGCTTAACTCCGCAATTCGGGCAGTAATTAGGAAAGTCGTCATCTTTAAAATCTTCTCTGTCCCAATTCCCATGTGGCTCTTGCTTGCATTCCGGACAGGTAATGTAATAACCGATTGTTTCTGACCCGTTCCCCTGCCATCGCAGATCATTCTTCACAATTTTAAGCGGGCATTTGGGGTGTCTGTGGAATATGCATTCATTGCACGACTTCGACGTTTCTATTCTTATTATCGCTTCGTTCATTTTTTCCCTCCGGAGTATAAAAAAATACTTCTCGCCGATTCTCTCCGTACGCGTCATACACCAACAATTTATTTTTCATATTGCCTAGCATCATCTGCGCGGATTCCTCTATTGTACTTGCATGTGCGCATAAACCAATTAAAGCATTACCGTCTTTCTCTTCAAAAGGAACATGACAATAATACAAATTATTATTATCTTGACGTAATTCCACCCCTGTACGTCCATTGGAAATAAATTTCGTAAATTTTACTATATTTTCTAGTACGTTCATTGATATTCCTCCTCATAAAAAATATTCTCTTTGCAATTCATACATTCATCAGCTGGTTCATCATCATTTTCTTTCGCATAACCGATACATTTACCGTCTTCTCTTGGTGCGTCTTTGCATGATTGTACAATTTTTAACGGGCATTTGGGGTGGCGTTGATCGGTATATCCTGGCTCTTTAAGTATCGAGCAATAACATATACTACCAACGCTGCTACGAGCTCCTCGTGATAAACAGCATTCACTGCATGATTCAGGTGTATCCATTTCAAAATATGCTTTCATTGTTCTACTCCCTTCAGAATCTGAAACCTTGATTTTATGTTCAAAAAGACCACGCCTAGATCTGTAAGCTCTTTCTCATTATATAATTCTAGGAAATAATCAAAGAATTTATTTATACCCAATAGTGTGATCATGCCTTCGCTGTCGCACCATGCCTTGAAGCTTTTAAACAACAAAGCAGCGTTTACTTTGCAGCCAGGCGCTGGTTCTATACTGTTTTTTGCCCACTCGGCTACAATTTCTTTAGTAAGGGTGTAATATTTGGGCTTGGCAACATCAATCCCTTTGAGCTCCATAATTTCATTTTCAAGCTCTCTCATCATAATTAAAATTCGATTAAAGACATTTGCAATATCGCGGTTTATACCATATTCTTCTCCCATTATGCGATCAATCAATGGACGTACTACATTATCATCTACAATCATTTTTAGCCTCCGTTTTTTCTCTTGAGTTTTCCAATCTTGGATTTTATTTTGCACATAAGAATATTTGCTTTTGTTTCCTCGATATTGTCTGTGTACAATTTCTTATTGCACATTATTCCATGAACATCTCTTGGAATCATTAATAAATTATTTAAGGTTATATTCATTCTGTCAGTATCCAGAAAAACTACAACATGACCCTTTGGAACTTTGCCATGAACTTCTTCCCACATAACAATGTGTTTCGCTCTCCATCGTTTGTATTTCGGCATGAGTGTGTCAGATATTTTTATTTCAATGTATCCATTGTTAGTGCGTTCACTGCCTACCGGCTGCCAATTCCATGGTACATCTTCGTTTTTAAACCAACTCTTTTCACTTCCGGGTATGTTAAACCCTTTCATTCCTTTATTATGAGATACACATCCCGGTTTAAAACGCGTATCACGGTCGTTTGTAATACGTCTGTATGTGCATGCTGTCTTTATACTTTTTTCAGGAAAATTTAAATTAAAATGATCATTGAAAAGTTTTGTAATATCAGCGAAGCTGCGATCTTTTATATTCTTTTGTAAGAATTTGATTTGCTCCGGAGTATACTTGTGAGTGTTGTATTTTAATTTTCCTTCTAAAAGCCCGTAGCGGAATACAATCCATTTTACTGAAGCCCCGGTGATCGATGCTCCGAAACAATTGTTAAATAAAATTGTCAATTCCGCATAAGTTCGCCCCCGTACGTTCTTTTTAATAAACTGAATTTGTTCAGGAGTATATTTATGTTGTTTCATTTGCTACCCTTCGGCGGTTCCGGTAAAGAGTCAGTCTTTGCAGCTCTCAACATATCCGGCAGTTCAAGTATATCAGGATATTCATTTTGTACTTTTATGGCATCTAATACTAATCTGCTATTTGCGATCAGCTGGACAGCAGTTTTGTTTATTGCTTCAGCTCTTTGAATTTCTGATATTAGCCTTCCTTTGTTAATGTCATCTTCATCAATATCGTTCAGCCTTTCAAGCTGTTCGAAAAGAATATTATGCAAATCATTAGCTTTATTCTTCATTATCTCAACATCTCCTCCGCTAAAACTCTAGCGCTCAATTCCCCTTGCCCAATCTCCGCAATCTCCCGCAGGTACACCTTCCCTCCTATAAGCCTTAACGCGCCGGCAGCTTCAAGCTCCCGCTCCAGCCACGGCAGCCCGCGCGATGCCGTATCAATTTTCGCGTAAAATTCTGCCGCGGCAATTGAACCCGGTACACCCCTGACCAAATCTTCATACGAATCAACAGTACGCGGATCCTGGTTAACCGCCGCGTATGCTTCTTGCGTCAGTATGTCAAGGCGCTCGTCAACGCTGCGCAGGTTTAACGCTTCAAGCGCACGCCACATCACCCTGTGCCGCCTGTCGATAAAATGCCGCCATGTTATACCAAACTCTGAAACCATTTCGCGAATGTCGCCGTCATAATCCGCCCTGGCAATAACGCAGCCGATAAACCTTTTTTCAAGTTCTATTCTTTTCTGCCTCCTCGTTTTTCTTTGTTTCGCTTTCTCTTTCTTCGCGTTTTCCAGCTGCTCCCTGGCTTCGTCTTTTGTAACATTTATAACAAAACGTTCGCCGTTCGGAAAAACCCTGTTGAGCATCGCTTCTCTTTCCGCGAGGATCTCGTCTGCTTTCCGCTGAAGTTCACTTTCGGCCGAGTAATCAATTAGCTGGCTCGTCATTCGCCGTCTCCCCCATGCGGCGCAGCGGCTTTCTTTCCGTTTTTCTTCTTTTTCGGATCCAG
>WQSQ01000081.1 GCA_009787775.1 Treponema sp. | reverse complement strand
GAAGTCTCTATAGCGCTTTTTTCTGTAGAGATACAAAATAATCTTTCACATGCCTATTTTAACAGGTTTTTTGCGTCCCTGGCATTGAGAAATCTGGTTTACGACAGTCAAGGACTTACTCCCGCCGAAGGAATTCCAATAAATGATATCCGCCTTGCTCAATCACTTGTTCTAAATCTAAAATTTATTTCGTCATTTTTACCCACAAAGTCGGCTCCAATTTTTATAGAGCCGCACCTTTGGGGAGCCTGGAAGTTCTCAAATACTATTACCGGTTTTGGGCACCCATTTGGATTGGGAGTAGGATTTGACTACTGGTTTTGAGAAAGGACTACATAGGGCAGCTTCGAATAGAAAAGTTACCCAAATTACACTTGACATTTTTTATGCTTTTTATTACTCTTATAAAAAGCGCGGGAATAGCTCAGTGGTAGAGCGCGACCTTGCCAAGGTCGATGTCGCGGGTCCGACTCCCGTTTCCCGCTTCATTAGGTATGAGCTAATTTATTAAAAACGATTTAATTCCATTTGTGGAATGATGTTAAATGAATTTCTTCAACGAATTGATATGTTTTTTATTTCAGCCTGAATTGGTTCTGCGGCGCATACAGACAGGCTGTAATCCTCAATAATATTAAAAGTTTTAAAAAAAACTTCGCGTTCAAAAGGAAGCCGCGTCTTTTCGGGCAGGATGCAGAAGCTTGACGGTTCTACCGAAAAACCGGTGCCAAACATTTTCGCGTAAGATTCCTTTAGAGTCCAAATGGTGTAAAATCTTTCGGCGGCGGGTTTTTTCTCCAGAAAATCAATCTCGTCGGCATGGAAGGCGGTTTTTCCCAGCGCGAGGAAGTCTTCGCTGCGGTGCATTTCTATGTCTATTCCCACAGGGGAGGTTTCGCTAACCGCGAGGCATACATAATCCCCTGCATGTGAAAGGTTAAAAAAAGGCCCTTTGGGAAGATAGGGTTTGCCGTATTTTTCGTAAAAAACCTCACGGCCTTTGGCAATATGCTCTATGAGCAGCCCTCCGGCGAGGCAGCGCAGGCGGTCTTTCTGCTGCAGATATTGGCGTGTTTTTTCCCGGCGCAGGTACGGCAGCAGCAGGGCAAGTTCCTCTTCATGGGGGGCAAGCGGACGTATATCAGTTATATAAATAATTTGCATTGCAATACCACCAACATAGGTCCACTATACTACAATTTAAGGCTTTTGATTATACGTCGTGTGCGAGTTACACCGTAAAACCGTCATTCCGCGCATTTCCGCTGAAAATCATTGACAGCTTGAAGTAAATGATTTATGTTGATTGTAAAGATTAATTTCTTTCAATACCAATTTTAAGGGGATTTTTATGGGAAAAGACGATGTGAAACACGCAAATGCTGGCGGCGCAATTGTAAAAATTGACGATGCAACACGTGCGAAACTACAGGAAATTATTAAAAACAGAGCGTTATTGGCTGCGGGGCTCGGCTTAGTACCGGTGCCGGTTTTTAACTTTGCATCCACAATGGTGATTCAAATTGCAATGGTTCAGTCTATTACTAAACTTTGCAATGTAGAAGTTAAGAAATCATGGGTAAAGAACATCATTTCATCGGTGCTTGGCAGCGTTACCTCTACCGGTTTGGCTCAGTTGGCGGCCGGCTCTTTGGGTAATGCTCCTCTTATAGGGAATTCTTTGGCGGTAATCTCAGCTCCGGCTATAAACGGCCTGACAACTTATGCCATCGGCCATATGTTTCTTCGTTATTTTGAATCCGAAGACGGTTTTTTAAAGACCAATTTTAAAGCGTTAGGCAATTGGTTTAAAGAAGGTTTTAAAGAAGGCCGGGAGAAGCTTGGAGGAGCTATATCAGGAAAGCAACAGCCGGTAGAAGCCGTTGCTGTATAGTATCGATAAAAGTCGATAATACCAAATTATGAAAAAAAAGATCCGACATTTTGGGTTAATGATTTTTACTTTAACCCTGCTGGTTTTGATGTTTATTCTCGTTTTTTACGACAGGATAGTCATAACAGTGCCCGCAGGTCATGTAGGCGTATACTATGATTGGCTTTTCGGCGGTACTGATCTAAAGAATATCTACAGGGAAGGGATACACCTGATATTTCCCTGGAATAAAATGTTCTTGTACGACTGCCGTTCTCAAAAGGCGGATTATGAAGTTTCGGTTCTTATAGAGGGGGGGTTGAGGGTTGTTGTACACTCTTCCATAGTATGGAGGGTTATCCCCGATACCGCCCCGTTACTGCATGTAAGCGCCGGTCTTGGTTATAAAGATATACTTATTACACCGGCTATGACAGCCGGTATTCGTACATCCGCAGGTCTCCAGCCGGATTTATACAGNCAGGCNTTTGACGCTTTTGCGTTTGAAGAAGACATTCTCGCCTATGTCCAGCAATTTATAAATAACGGGGCCTTTAATTTTCAAGCNGTTTTATTACGTGAGATAGAACTGCCGGCGCCGATGCTGGCAGCCATNAANCGGAAGTTTGCGGCGGAACAGGGNGTTCTGGAGCAGCGCTTCAATGTGCTGCGGGCTTATGAGAGTTTCAGGCAGCGGTACATTGACGCTGAAGGCGTCCGTCTTGCCGCGCGGCTGATGAATGAAGGTCTGACCGAAAATTATTTACGGTATCTTGGCATAGAGGCTACCCGCTTGCTGGCAGAGTCTCACAATTCCAAGCTGGTAGTTATCGGTGACAAGGACGGACTTCCGTTGATCCTGAATCCCGACTCTATGACCGCAAGCCAGTCGCCGCTGCCTTCTACCGTGACTCCGGCGCCGAACGTATTGCAGCCATCCATTGAACCTGCGCTTGAAATGCAAAGCGTCTCGGACTACCTTGGGTTAATGAACAGGTATTTGGATGAGCTTGAGCAAATACCCGGATTTGAAGCCGCCACAATGCCGCAGGCAAGCGGGACAAGAACGACAGGGCAATAGGAGATAAATATGCCGATAATACTGATTTTAGTTAATATCGTACTTTCTTATTTTATTGGTTTTCTGGGCAGAAACCGCAAGTTAGGTTTCTGGGGGCATTTTTTCGCCAGTTTGCTTTTAACCCCCATATTCGGTCTTCTATTGATAGTAGCAACCGACCCAAGAAAAGACGAGGATACCGATAAAAAAGAGAAAAAAACAAAGGTAATATCCGATAAATGAGTGCTGTTGATTTCATTAAATTTTTAACCCTTCACATGGGGGAAAAAAAGAAGTGGGTTATCATAGCAGGCGTAGTAAATGGTCTTTGTATGGCAGCCCTCATGTACTCATTGCAAATCGGGCTNAAGGGAACCGCCGAGACAGGCGGTATGTCAATGAGGGGTTTTGTACTTTACCTCTGCTCCCTGGCGGTATTTTACATAACCTATCTGTTTGCTGTCAGAACATCTTCCGGGGCCGCTTATACGGCTGTTGAAGGGCTGGAACTGCGGCTTATCGATAAACTCCGCCGTATTGATTATCCGGCCTTTAAAACAATCACCCCCGCGGATATATACGCCGCGATAGGGGGCGACAAGAACAGCGTCATAAGCGCTTCCCGGAATTTAATCTCCGCTTTTTCAAGCGCGATAACCATTGTCATAGCAGTTTTCTATATGGCTTCCATTTCGATGGTTGCGGTAGGCTTGATTGTCCTGGAATGTATATTGTTGATTTTTCTGCACAGACTAAAGAGCGGCGCTTTGGCAAAACGCTTTGAGGATGATTCCCGGTTAGCCAGCGCCTTCATGGGTTCGCTGGAAGATATGGTGAACGGTTTCGCCGAAATAAAAATGAACAATGTAAAGTCCGAGGACTTCTACAATAGAAAAGTAAAACCCGCCAGCAGGGACAAGACCGAAGGTTTTAAGCAAACGGAAATTTTTTGGGTGCAGATACTGGTTATCGGCCAAGCCTCGCTTTTTCTTCCTTTGGGGATTATCGTATTTATTGTGCCGTCGGTTTCAGCCGTGGTAAACGTGCAGTCTCTGGTGGAAATACTGGCGATTACCCTCATGATTATAGGACCGGCCGGGCTTTTGGCAGGTTTTATTACATCGGTTGATTTAGCGGGAAATACACTGCTTAAAATATTTACCATAGAAAGACGGCTTGACGAGGCTGCCGCTTCCGAATACGGCGTTACGCCGGAAGACGATCTTTCTGTCCCGCCGGAAACGCCGGATTTTTCTACGCTAAAAGTTGATCAATTAAAATATACATATCCCGAATCCGGCAACGGTTTTACCCTTACCGTGCGCAATTTCCATCTGAATAAGGGGGAACTGGTCGTCATCAAGGGGGGCAACGGAAGCGGGAAGACCACCTTTATACGTCTTTTNGCCGGCCTTCTGCTTCCTGTTGAAGGCGAAATACTGATTGACGGACAGAGCGCTTCTNTTATNAAAAGTTCGGATTACCGCTCCCTGTTTTCAATCGTCCTTTCNGACTTCCATCTGTTTGATGATTTTTACGGATTTCAGACTGACAGAAAGGANTTGGACTATTGGGTAAGGAAACTTAACCTTCAGGAACAGCTTAAGCATTATAACGGGCAGAACAAACTCCCGACCNCGGCGCTCTCCAGCGGACAGCGCAAGCGCATGGCTCTTTTAAACGTCATTCTTGAAAATAAAAAGGTGCTGCTGTTGGACGAGGTTGCCGCGGACTTTGATCCCGAATTTCGTACCAAATATTACCGTGAGATAATTCCGGAACTAAAAGCGTCCGGACGTACCCTGCTTCTGGTTTCGCATGATGACCGCTATTTTGATATAGCGGATCGTGTAATTGAATTCCGCGAAGGGGCTAATCTCGAATAGAACACATAATACAATTTACAGGAGATAGTTGGATGAAGAAAAAAAATCTTTTGTTTTTATTTATTTTTTGCGCGGCGGTCTTTACAGCGTACGCTCAGGACGGGGGAAGCGTTGAAGT
>WQSQ01000080.1 GCA_009787775.1 Treponema sp. | reverse complement strand
TTGGGCGAATTAATAGAGTATAATGATACAAGAGAGATTTTTACTAATCCAAAAGATACGCGAACCGAAAATTATATTTCCGGAAGGTTCGGTTAAGGGAGAGAACAATGGTTACACGAAACTTTTTTTCCGAAGAGTTGAGCCGTCTCAGGCAGGATATTCTTGCGATGGCGGCAAAAGTGGAAGAGAATCTCGCCAAGGCGCTTACGGCTCTTCGTGCCTGTGATGCTGAACTTGCGAAAGAAGTCCGAGCAAGTGACGCAGATGTAGACGCTCTTCAGACAAAGATAGAAGATCACGCCGCGATTATTTTGGCTACGCAGCAGCCTGTCGCGCGCGATCTCCGCGAGATGGTAACAATTTTTAAACTAACCAGCAGTATTGAAAGGATTGGGGATTACGCTGTGCATCTCGCGAAGGCCGCGAAAAAACTTACTAAGGCTGGGGTTTCGCCGTTCAGGGCGCAGGAACATCTGGAAAAAATGGCGGAAACAGGACAGATAATGCTTCGCACAGCCATTTCCGCCTACCTGGAGCAGAATGCAGAAAAGGCGCGGGAAGCGGCTGCGATGGACAGTATAATTAACTCTGAATACAAAATAATTACCGGTGATATTTTAAAGCTGATGAAAAAAAAATCAAGCCTTGTTAAAAGCGCGCATAACATTCTTCAATCTTCAAATCAAATTGAACGCCTTGGCGATCACATAACAAATATCTGTGAAGCCGTTATTTATATGGTCGAAGGCAGGCACGAGGAGCTGAATGAGTAAAGAAGTAATTCTGATAATTGAAGATGATCCTGAAATTCAGGAATTGCTGTCTCATTCAATGTCGAAGGAAGGCTGGAAACTTTTACAGGCAAGAACCGGAGAAGACGGATTAAAATTTTTAAAACATCAAATCGTAGATTGTATACTATTGGACATTATGCTGCCGGGAATGGACGGATTAAAAGTTTTAAAAAAATTAAAGGAAATTGATACATGCCGTAATGTCCCTGTGATTATGACAACAGCCAAAGGCGAAGAAGCCGATATTATTACCGGTCTTGAACTGGGTGCGGATGACTATGTTGTAAAACCGTACAGCCCAAAAGTGTTAATCGCAAGAATTAGGGCAGCCTTAAGGAGGCGGGAAGAAAGCGCCAAAAATGAAAACGCGTCTTTCTGGCAGCAGGGAGAACTAAAACTTGACGCTTCCCGTCATATCGCGTACCACGGCGGCAAGCAGCTAGATCTCTTCGCCACGGAATTTGAGCTGCTTAAACATTTTCTGTCCAATCCTGAAACTGTATTTTCGCGTAACCAGATAATCGGCGCGATTCACGGACCAGATTACCCTGTGACAGACCGTTCTGTGGATGTGCAGATACTGGGTCTTCGCAAGAAACTGGGAAAAGCCGGAGACATGATCGAAACAATCCGCGGCGTTGGATACAGGTTGAGGGTTGAAGAATAATTATGATGATTTTACTAGTAAGGGAGACATTGTGACTGTATTCAGGAAGAGTTTGATTACTTTGGGATTAGCGGCATTGGGTTTTTATGCGGCGGTTGTTGTATCGGTGCTTGTGTTTATGAACTCGCTATACTATGAAATAAACATGAAGGGGCTTGGCGATACCGCCAAAACGCTTATGACCGTATACGGAAAGGATCGCCTGACAGAAATATTTGCAGCTAACGATAATGGAGTTCATATTTCCCTGCCGTTGGGCGCTGATGAAATTTACCGCCTTACATTGATTGATGCATCAGGCAATGTATTGTGGGATTCCCATGTTACAGACAGGATTGTTAATCATATTGACCGCGAAGAAGTTATAGCCGCGCTGGAAGGAAGAGAAGGCAGTTCGCGGCGGGAATCTCTGACTACGGGAATAAGGCACATTTACCATGCGCTGCCGGTGTTTGACAGCGGCGGCAATCCAATCGGCGTATTCAGGCTTTCTGCCGCGGTTCCGGGATTTGGAGCGCGCGTTTCCCCTGTCATGGTTCCGTTTTTAATTTTTTCATGTCTTTTTATCATCGCCGCCTTTTACGCGATATTTATTTTTTCCAGATCGCTGTCTGTTTCATTTAACAGACTTGTAAAAATTGTTCAGGATAGCGCCCCGCTTTTGTCAGACCCAGAATCCGCGGGACAGACAGAACCGGAATTTTACAGCCTTGAAAGAACATTAAAAGCAATGGCGGCGGAACTTAATTGCCGCGTTGATCAGGCAAGGGCGCAGAGCCGCCGTCTTGAAACAATTCTTAACGGAATGACAGAGGCTGTATTCGCCATGGATTCCGGTCTTAAACTGCATCTTGTAAACCGCAGGGCAAGGGAGCTTTTTAATCTTGAAAACCGCGATATTAACTCCATGTCCTTGCTGGAGGCAACCCGTTCCGCAGAATTGACGGAAGCCGCAAAAAAAGCGCTTTTAAGCGGAGAGCCTCTGGAGACGGATCTGACATTTCACATCGGTATTGCCGCCACCGCTCAGCGAATGTCAGCTAACGATAGTTCCAGATCCGCGCAGCAGTTTCAGATATTTGCCGCGCCCCTCGCGTCTGACAGCGCGCAGCGCGGAGATACTGGGCAAACAGGCGCAAATAACTCTTACAGCGGCGTTGTTATTGTTCTGCAGGAGATTACAAGGCTTGTTAAACTTGAAAGAGTACGCAGGGATTTTGTCGCCAATGTGTCGCATGAACTGCGGACTCCCATTCAGCTTATCAAGGGTTTTACAGAAACATTGCTTGAACTTCAGCCGGGTCAATCTTCGATGAGTGAAGATTCCCATCCTGATGATGACAGCGAAAATAAAAATCAGATAACTCATTTTCTGGAAATTATCCGCAGGAATGCCAGCACAATGGAAAACCTGACCAACGATTTACTGATACTCGCGGATCTGGAAAATGGTTTAGGTAACGCACGTGACATGGAAGAGGAAAATATTGCGTTTCTTTTAAATGAAGCGGTAACTTCCACAGAACCGCAGGCAAAAAGAAAACAGATTGAAGTTATTGTAAATTGCTCTGAGGATTTAAAAGCAAATCTTTACGGTTCGTTTATCATTCAGGCATTGATCAATTTGATAGACAATGGCATTAAATATTCACAGCCAGGTTCCAAAATAAAGGTCAGCGCCTGCCTGGAAGATGATGAACTGATACTACAGGTAAAAGACAAGGGGATAGGAATTCCGGCAGAACATATTGAAAGAATTTTTGAAAGATTTTATAGAGTCGACAAGGCCAGAAAGCGGACAGGAGGTACCGGGCTTGGGCTTTCCATTGTCCGGCACATTGCATTGATTCACAATGGAATAGCCGAAGCGGAAAGCCACGCCGGAGAAGGCTCAGTATTCAGAATTAGAATTCCCCATAAAGATCATCTTCAGTGACAATATTGAGTAATCCTACTCTAAACACCAGTGTTGCGTAGGGCGGGATAACCTGCTGGATACCGGCTTCACCGTAAGCGAGGTATGAAGGAATATAGAAAATATATGTGCTTCCCACGCCCATTAGCTGCAATGCTTCTGCCCATCCGGGAATTACCCTGTCCAGAGGAATGTACGCGCCGCCATCTTCATAGGAACTGTCAAATACCGTACCGTTCAGAAAAGCGCCTTCATACATTACAAACACTATTGAATCCGGTCCTGGTTTTTCTCCGTCTGTTTCAACAATAATGTCATACTGTAAGCCGCTTGATGTTGTATATATTCCGGGTCTTGCGCCGTTCATCGCAAGAAACTCTTCTTCTACCTGCCGGTTTTGCGCGGCTATTTTATCGGCGGCAGCCTGAAGCGCGGTTTCAACAATATCTACCGCTTCCATTTCGCTGAACTGGGATTCAAAATCTCCAAACCCCGCTTTAAAACCTTCGGCAAAAGCGTCGTAATCCAGGTCCAAACCGCTAGGCTGCAGGTTCTTTCCCATAAGCATTCCGGCCGCATAACTTACGCGTGCTTTTTCTTCCGCTTTTCTGAAATCTTCCTGTATTGCCCTTGCGTGTAAAGACAGTACCGGCACAATTAAGCAAATTAAAGCAATTAGTTTCTTCATAATTTTTCCCCTTAATTATAGTATATCAAGAAGTTCAACTTCAAAAATCAATACTGAATAGGCGGGAATTGGACCCGCGGCTCTTGAGCCGTAACCAAGTTCATACGGGATAAATAACCTGTATTTGCTGCCTATGCTCATCAGTTGTAAACCTTCTGTCCACCCCGGAATTACTCCGTTAAGGGGAAATTCAACAGGTTCTCCCCAATTATAGGAACTGTCAAAAATCGTTCCGTCAATCAGGCGGCCTTCATAATGCACCCTTACAATATCAACCTCTGAAGGTTTCCTTCCGTTTGCTTGCGAGATCACTTCGTACTGTAAACCGCTGGAAGTTATTTCGATACCCGGTTTTTTGCTGTTTTCAGCGAGGAATTCCACGCCTTCCTGAATTACTTCCGCTCCTGCCTGCATTGACAGCGCCTCCTGTTGTTCCATCATGGCATAAAACGCGGCCTGAATAATTTCTACAGCTTCATATTCGCTGAACCGGGTTTCTCTTCCGGACATTATGTCCCTGATTCCCTGAAAAAATTCATCCAGGTTTGGAACAATGCTGTCTGCCGCGAGACTTGCGCCGATGTTCATGCCAAACGCGTAGGACGCGTCCTTGTCCAAATTTTCTCCTTCCAATGGACTGGAAGAAACTTTGCCGCTGTTTTGGCTGCAACCTGTAAGCGCGGCGGCGGCGAAAACAGCCAAAATAAGCCAAAATTTATACTTCATAGTAAAAACATAACATAAAACAGAGGGCAGTGTATATAGTCATTATAATGAACGAACCCCGCCGCAGAGCAGCGGGGTATCGTTCGTTCTCCCGTGGAATTGCATTCGGGGTTTAATACCTTAAGAACGCCCCAGAGGGGCGGGGGATTAAACCCCTCAGCACGAATAAAAAACAATTACA
>WQSQ01000079.1 GCA_009787775.1 Treponema sp. | reverse complement strand
GCGGCGCCCTTATCTATTTTAATAACGGAAAGCAAAACCAGCTCTCTTACAATACGCATGTTTACGGCTGGGACGAGGCGATGGCGCGTGACGCGGTAATCAGCGATAACAAGGCTCCTTTCCCCGTATTCGGAATACAGAAAAACGGAGCCGCTTTGTTAGGTGTAATTGAAGAAGGCGCGTCATACGCCAGCATCCGCGCGGATATTTCCGGCAGAAATTGCTCGTGGAACAGGGTATACCCCATATTTGAAATGGTTCACGGAGCCAGAATGGATATTTCCGGCCGCAGCCAGCGTGAAGTGTTCTTGTACGAAGCCAATTTGCCTGAAGGCGAAAGCATAACCTTACGTTATACGCCATGCGCTGAGCAGGGGTATATGGGCATGGCAAAGGAATACCGTTCATGGCTTACCGGCAAGTACCCGGAAGCTTTCGGCGCTGACGGGATATACTCTGAACAGCGCTTAAAAGAACATTCCTCTTCGGACAACGGCATTCCTGTCGCTGTAGATATTATCGGCGCTGTAAACAAAACGCAGCATCGTATGGGTATGCCGTTCGATCTTCCCTTAAAACTTACATCCTACAAAGAAACCGCGTCTATAATCGGCGATTTGGCGGGCTTTGGCTGGAAGAACGCGCATATAAAATTGAACGGATGGTTTAACCGCAGCTTTGAACACACGGTTCCGTTAAAAATTAAATTGATAGATCAGCTTGGAAGTAAAAAAGATTTTAAAGAAATAATAAAAGCGGCGGAAGAAAATAATTTTATTCTTTATCCGGAAGCTGATTTTGTTTTTGTCCGCGATGTCGGAACATTCAGCGGGTTTAGCCTTTACAGCGACGCTGCTCGTTATGTCAGCCGCGAAAGAGTTCAGCGTTATCCGTACAGCTTTGTCTGGTTCGGCGAGCGCAATCTGTGGGGTAAGCTCAATTATCTTGCGCGTCCTGAAGCCGTCAACAGAATGATTGATACTTTTTTGCGTAAAGCGTCAAAGTTAGGTTTAAAAAATATCGCGTTCAGGAATATGGGTTCAAAACTCGCGGGCGATTATCACGAGAAACGCCATGTCAGCAGAGAAGCGTCTATGGTTATGCGGCAGCAAAAATTTCAGCAGTTGCGTCAGGCGGGATACGGGATAATCGTAAACGCCGGTTTTACTTATTCCGCGACCTGGGCTTCGATGATAACAGATATGATGCTTGGCGATCAGGGGTTTGGCATAACGGATACGTCCGTGCCTTTCTATCAAATTGTTTTACGCGGCTTAGTGCCGTATACAGGCAGGGCGATCAATCTTGCGGAAGATTACTCTTTAAATTTGTTAAAAACAGTTGAGAGCGGAGCCGGATTGTATTTTAGTTTTATGGCGGAAGAAACCGCGGTTTTGCAGGAAACAAAGTTCAGGCAATTTTACGCTAATGAATACTCTAAATGGATAGGAGACGCGGACGCGCTTTATAAAAAATTTACCGCTGACTTTGGGCATTTGAATAATCAGGTTATAACAAATCATGTTATTTTATCGCCGGGGGTTACTGTTACCGAATATGAAGACGGAACAAGAGTTGTTGTTAACGTAACAAATAATCAATGGGATTATAACGGAAATATTATCGAGGCATGTCATTATAAAGTACTACGAAATAGTACCGTATTGGGGGAATAATGTATTTTTTAAGGAAAGATAATAAATTATCATTGACGCTTGAAGGAAAGAATGCCGTTACGGGATATTTATTTTTACTCCCCTTTTTAATCGGTTTTCTCGCTTTTATGTTTTTACCAATTCTTGAATCCCTTCGCATGGTGTTCAGCAGCGTAAAAATTGATACTGTGAATCGCGGCTTCTCCATGGAGTTTACGGGTATTGAAAATATACGGCGCGTTGTCGCCGTCGATCCGGACTTTAACAGGTTCCTTGTCGAAGAGATCGGACGTATGCTTCTGATTGTTCCGGCGATAATCATTTTCAGCCTCTTTGTCGCCCTTATTTTAAATCAGGAATTTAAGGCNAGNGGTTTTGTGCGCGCGATTTTCTTTCTGCCGGTAATTCTTTCTTCCGGGATTATGATCGGGCTTGAAACAAACAANTCGCTGTTAAACAACATGGCGGAAATAATCAAAGACAGCAACTTGATGAAATCGTCGGTGACAAAAGTGCTGGAAGATATTCTTGTCGCGGAAGGAGCCGTAAGCGATTTTATGGCGTATGTTTTCGCGATTATCAATCAGATTTATGATATCGCGATGGCTTCCGGTATTCAGATAATTATCTTCCTTTCGGCTCTTCAGACAATTCCGCCTAGCATGTTTGAAGCGGCAAAGATCGAAGGCGCTACGGCATGGGAATGTTTTTGGAAAATTACGTTCCCAATGGTAAGCTCTTTAATTCTTGTTAATATTGTTTACAGCGTGGTTGATTACTTTATAAGAACGGATAACAAGGTTATGGAAAAAATCAATTTAACTACAATACGAATGTTGAATTTTGGTTTTGGAACCGCGATGGCATGGGTTTATTTTCTTGCCGTAATTTCAATTATCGGCGNGGCAATGTTAATAATTTCCAAAAGGGTGTATTACTATGAGTGATATTTATACTGATAAAGAAAGAACNGCGAATTGGGGAAACATTTCACGTAACTATCACATTAAGAAAAAAGCGCTGGATATAACATTTAAAATTTGCCGCGCGATTCTGCTTTTTGGAATGTGCTTTTTAATTATACAGCCCCTGCTTGATAAGTTAAGCGTCAGTTTTATGGATCAACAGGATTTATACGACAGTACGGTTATAAGTATTCCGCGTAATTTTACTTTGGAAAATTACAGGCTGGCAAGACAGTTGCTTAATTATTGGCCTTCGCTTTTTGAAACGTTTTTTATAGTTGTGGTNAGTTCTGTCTTGCAGATCTGCGCGTGCACTCTTGCGGCTTANGGTTTCGCGAGATACAAATTCCCGCTTAAAAATTTCTGGTTTTTCTGCGTTATGCTCATCATAATAATTCCGCCGCATACNATTATGTCTTCGCTGTATTTAAATTTCCACTTCTTCGACATATTCGGCTTGTTCCGCCTGATAACGGGAGAACCTGTTAATTTGTTAAACAGCGTTTACGGTTACTGGATGCTTTCCGCGACGGGGATGGGGCTTAAAAGCGGTTTATACATTTTTATGTTAAGGCAGTATTTTAGGGGAATGCCGAAAGAACTTGAAGAAGCGGCATGGGTGGACGGCTGCGGTAAATTCAGAACTTTTATACAGATTATGATTCCCGACGCAAGCCCGATGCTGACATCTTGCTTTCTTTTCTCGTTTGTTTGGCAATGGACAGACTCGTTTTATACAACATTGTTTCTGACAAATTTCAGAATGTTATCCAGCGGTTTGGGTTCAATCGCGGAGAAGGTAAGCCAATGGTGGGCGGCGACAAACATAGTAACCGGAGCAGGCGTCGCCTCGACAGCGCCTGTGGGCTATATTCAGGCTATGATCGCGACTGGTATGTTGATGAGCCTTGCCCCTCTTATACTGTTGTATCTGGTAGCGCAGAGGGCGTTTGTCGAGTCGTTAAGTCAGACAGGCATAAAAATGTAGAAAGCGTGTAACTTGAGAGATTTCCCTGATGTTTTACATCGGGGAATACAATACAGAACCGCGTTGCGGGATCGTATGATATAATTATTTTGGAGGAAGAAAATGACAAAGAAAATAATGATAACCTGTCTTACGCTGATATCAATGTTTGTCGGAGTTATTTCTGTATTTGCCCAGCAGGTTCCAAACGCGCCGAACGCGGTAAGAACTACCCTTAGAGGGATGGATATTACTATCGGTAACTGGTGGCGTGATTATAACCCTGAAACACAACGGCCTAGAAACGATTATGAAGAACGGCAGCTTGATTACCGTAAAAGGTTGTTACAGACATATAATTTTAAAATGCAGGAAAAAAACATCGCAAGCTGGAATGAAATGCCTCAGTTAACCGCGACATCAATCATGGCGGGAAAGCCCGCCGCTACGGTTTTCCTTCTTCAATCCGACTGGGCGCTTCGTTTGTACCGTCAGAATCTTCTATATCCTGTCAGTACGCGCAGGGTAATTGACTGGACTGCAACCGAACCTCTTGAATGGAACAAGCTTGTTACGACGGCGTTTACCTTTGGCAATAGGGCTTACGCGTTTGCCGCCGGTTACGGCGGAAGCCAGCAGGCTGCCTGCGTATTCTGGAACAAAAGGCTCTTTAGGGAAGCCGGTCTTAACCCTGACTTGCCTTATGAGCTTCAAAAAGCGGGAACGTGGACATGGGACAAGTTCCTTGAAATATGCAAACAGCTTACAAGGGACATTAACAACGACGGTATTACCGATACTTACGCCATGCCCTCGGATCTGTCAACGGAAATTCTTGACGCTTTTGTTTCAAGCAACAAAGCCATGTATGTTGACAGGGATAGAAACGGCAGGCTTGTTAACGCGACAGGAAGGCCCGGATTTATCGAAGCGGTGCGTTATTACATGCGGCTAAGGGACGAAGGCGTTTTAAAACCGAAACCCGAGGGCGCTCCGTGGAACTGGCATATTCCCGAATTTAACGACGGAAAAGTCGCCATGCGTATCGATCAGCAATATATAATCAGCGAACTTAGAAATATGAGAGACGACTGGGGAATGGTTCTTCCTCCAAAGGGACCCAGATCGAGCAACTACGTTGTTTTCAATTCCGAAAATGTTATGATTATTCCGGCACGCGGGTATACAGACGCTCAGGTAGACGCGATTCTTTGGGCTGTTCAGTCATGGGAAACCCCCGTCGATTCCAACTGGAGAATCAGCCAATACCCGAACTACAGAGACAGAAGAGCCGTCGATGAGACATTAGCTCTTATCCGCGATCAAAGATTGTGGCAATGGAAATACCATCTGCATGTTCCTGGGCTTAACCGCGGCAATATCGGATGGGAAATCTGGTGGCATGACGGCGAACCGGCGCAGTTAATTGAAGCGGTTTCTCAATCATGGAACGCTTTGATTATGGATGCTAACGAGATGTAATGATGACCGTTCTCTTGAATCGTGCTACATTTAAATCATTATGAATTACGCTGAAGAGTCATTAAAAAAACATTACCAGTGGCGCGGCAAACTGGAAATTATTCACAAGATGCCGGTTTCTACCCGTGAGGATTTATCGCT
>WQSQ01000078.1 GCA_009787775.1 Treponema sp. | reverse complement strand
TTATAGATTGACAGGGCAAGTACTGTCTTCTTAGCGTTCATGGCTGCATAGGCGATCCGCACCGAGGCCGCCGATTACGCTTTAAGCCTGCGCCTTTTAAGCAACGATTCTTTTATAATCCTCGAAAATTTTTTTATTATCCGCTTTAAGCATCATCCATTTGCCGATTTTCATATAATCTCCGGCATTGCGGTATAAATCGGCGGTATATCCGGAAAGTTCAGACAGGATTTTCTGCATTTCATTATCAAGTTTATAACTGACAATAACCATGACAAAAAGGAAATTTTTCTGCGGGTACCATGTTCCGAATCCTACCCCGCTTTTCTGAAACTTTACATTCCAGCCTGGCATTCCACTGCAGCCTGAGTATGTAAGTTTTGGTTTGGTTTTATATGCGGTTTCAAACCAGGAAATCAATGACAGCCATGAATTTTTGATTTTTCTGGTATATTCGGCAATTTCATCAAACGATGGCTGTTTGTCTTTGGGGTAAAGATCATTCCAACTCATAATTTTTCTCCTTATCATTGTATTTCGTACTTATCTTTTTATTAACCATTCAGTGTAATATTCAAAATAGAATCTTTCAAAAGGATTGTAAACATTTATGCTTTTACATTAACGTCGGGAAATATAAAATATTATAACACCCGCGCTTCCAAATCAAAACCCCGGCTGGCAATTATTCCGCACTTATAAAAAACGCCTGTTTTTAAATTTTCTCCGCTGCCTGTAATTACAATTGAACCATCAATATCCGGAGCCTGAAAGTAAGAACGTCCCAGCCAGATACTATTATCGCCATTATGCACGTCAGTTTTTTTTGCGTCAATTTTCTCTTCAATAAGCACATCAAGTTCGCAGCCCTCAAAACGCTTCATGTTTTTTTCTGTAATGGATATCTGTTTCTCTTCTATTATCTGTTTGCGCATAACGGCCGTTTTTGCAGAAACACGCCTTTTCATTGAATATGATTTAGTGCCTTCTTCCCGCGAATAAACGAAACATCCAAGCCAATCCAGAGCGGCTTTCTCCTGAAAATCGAGTAACACGGCAAAGTCTTCCTTTGTTTCACCTGGAAACCCAAGTAAAAATGTTGAGCGTATAACCGCGCCATGTGAACGGGCGCGAATGGATTTGATAAGTTCCAGATACTTCTCCGCAGGAGGTTTTTTTAAAAGGCGGTTACGGTTCATTGCGGTAAGTATCTCTGCTGATGCATGCTGAAAAGGAATATCGAAATATGGAAGAAACCGTTTGTCTCTTTCCATTAAGTCAAGAATTTGCAGCGGAAAATGATCGGGATGAATGTATAATAATCGTACCCAAAAATACCCGTCAAGCGCGGAAATGGCGTTTAGCAATTCAGGCAGGTTATTTTCAGTGTTGTTCCGCTGCATTTCTGCGCCAAAAGCGCCGATATCCTGCCCGATGATGCAAAGTTCTTTTATACCGCGCAATAAAAGAGAGCGGCATTCTTCAACAATATCAGGAATACTCCGGCTTACAAGTCCGCCGCGTATCAGGGGAATTGCGCAGTACGAACAGCGGTTATCGCATCCTTCGCTGATTTTAACATAAGCCGAACCCGGCAGCGATAATATCGGCCGCTCGCCGGTTAATAGTTCAGGATTATAAGTTGTTTTTTTTATGGCAGGGAGCTGAGAGTTAAATGATGAGTATCGAGTTTTTTCCGCTGCTTGTATAATCTGAGCCGGATTCTCTGTTCCCATAAAAATATCGGCTTCCGGAAGTATTCCGGGAAGCTCTTTCGCATAACGCTGCGCAAGGCAGCCCGCAAGCAGAATTTTTTTTTCCGGAAATAGTTTACGCCACTGAAGAACGGCATTAATGGATTCCTGTTTTGCGCTTTCTATAAAACCGCAGGAATTAATAATTATCAAATCGGATGATTCAGCATCGGCAACACATTCCCAGCCTGCGTTTCTCAGATGTGCCATCATGTTTTCAGCATCAACCTGATTTTTTACACAGCCAAAAGGATCAATATAATATTTCATTATAGCTAACAAGACGCCACAGTTTTAACACCGCATGATAATTATGTTTCCAGACGCATTAATATAAGACGATAACGTCCATCTTCATCTCTGACCCATCTAATATCAGTTACGACAACTTCGCCTGACGCGCCAATTTCTACCGGGTAAGCACGCCCTCCGCCAATAACCTGAAATCTCGCAGCCTGAGCGTTAGATGACCAAATTCTAATGCCGTTTTGCGCTTGTATATCAAGCTGTTCAGCTCTTTGAAAATAATTCTGACTAGTTCCAGGACGATCGCGTTCATTAAGTATTTCCCAGCGGAACATGCAATAACCCTGAAAAATAACCTGCAATGTAAAAGGATATGCGCTTACAGAAGAAGGGATAATTGTAACACTGTTTAAAGTGCCTGAAGCAGCGGAAGTGTTTGAACTAGCATTTAACTGAATATCAAACCCGGCATATACAGCAGAATCTGTTAATACAAAGTGGAGCAAAGCTCCCATATCGGCATTGTTCTTGGCAAAATCGGCAACTGTTATGCGTAGCTCTGGAATTCCGTCATTATTTAAATCGACGATGCTTTCCTGACCTAAATCCAGACTCCGGAATCCACTTGGCATACGAATTGTTACTGTTTCACCGAGGTTATAAAGTTCTAATTTGTAAATTTCATTGTCTACTGGGACCAATACGGTATCGCTTCTATAAAGGCGCCGTTCCATAGAATTGCCTTCCATCATGTATTCAACAGAACTTCGTGCCGCAGGAGCGATTTGAACCGGAATATTTTGCAAGTAAATAATTATTGTGTAAACACCCCAGCCTGCTGCGCCAAGAACAAGGAGTATGATAAAAGCAGGAATAATAAATCCAGGAAGCCTGGGTGGTTTTTTTAATAGTTGTTCTACAGGAACCGGTTGTTCCTGAATGCGAAGGGCTCTGTAAAGTGAAATTATTTTCTGTACATCAAGTTCAAGGTAAGCGCTGTAATTTTTTAAAAAACCGACAACATATGGTTCGCTTGGAAATACAGCGAAATTTTCTGTCTCCATGGCTTCCAGATAACGAATAGAGATATTAGTTTCGCGACTGACTTGATCTAAACTAAGCCCTTTTTCATTACGAGCGGCTTTAAATTTTTCACCCAGAGAATCCATAGCGTTCTCCCGGTACTTCCAGCAAGCCCGATAAGGCGAAGCCTCCAGGTACCATTAATCAGAATCCCTGAATAGAAAATTATTATACATATTTGCTGAAGCCGGAGCATCATAAATAAACCGCGCCTCCGGTATACCTACATTTGTTCTGATATTTGTAAAATCAAAACGCACATCAGCATCCGCTATAGTCCGTCCTTCAATACGCCGGATTAATCTTGTATCAGGATTAATACTTAAAATAATTTCCCTGAATCCTTCCGAAACATAACGTCTTGTCAGGCGTAATTTAACCACCATTTCTGTTGAATTATTATCCAGCGGCACGGGGTTTGGGCCTGTTAAAAAAGCAGGGACATAGTTGTTCCTCAACAAAGAAAGCCCTTGGGCACTAGCCATACCGACTCCTGATACTCTGCTTTGATTAATATCCTGACTTAATATGGCTCTGTACTCCGGAAGATAAATAATTAATGTTTCTCTATTAAAAACAATTACCTGCTGGGCAGGCCGCGTAAAATCTATGCGCAGAAACGACGGTGATAAATGGCTTACACTTCCAATCATATCGGTATTACCTGAACGTATTACAATGTTCGCTTCATAGTCCCTGATGGAAGCGTAATTATCAGATATCAATCTTAGATATCCTTCTGCTGTAATTATTTCCTGTCCAAAAATATATATAAGACTTAATATTGCTAAAATAAATAGGAAAATCCCTCGTTTTACCACTGCAAACCTCAATAGATTAATGTTCCATTATTTTAGACAAAAGCCCGTTTTATTGCAAGTAGCTTTAAGTTGACATTATAAAATTGGGGTGATAACCTATAGCGTATTCAATCCCTAGGATTGGGTCCAGTAGCTCAGGGGATAGAGCGGCCGCCTCCTAAGCGGCAGGTCGGCTGTTCGAGTCAGCCCTGGATCATCGGGCTTGTGAGGGAACCCGGTTGGTTCCATCACAAACCTGGAAGAAAACCGCAAGCGGTTTTCTTCAAAATTGGTAATAACCTAAAAAAACTGAAGTTTTTTTAGGTTATGTTTAGTATTTTGCGGCCGTCGTATAACGGCATTACCCTAGCTTCCCAAGCTCGTGACGCGGGTTCGACTCCCGTCGGCCGCTTTATTGATACGATAGCTGTTAGCAAAATATTGCCTAACCCAATAACAACTTCGCTTTTTTCACCAGGCTGCCTACATCCAGTCCGAAGCGGTCAACAAGATAATCCTGAGTGCCGACTTCTCCGAACTCGTCGTTGATGCCGATGCGCGCGAATCTACACCCGCTGCCTTCTTCGGCAAGTATTTCCGCAACTGCGCTTCCCAGTCCGCTCATTTTCTGCGCGTTCTCCGCGCTAATGATTGCGCGTACTTTGCCGACTTGATTTAATACCGCGTCTTTATCAATTGGTTTTAATGTAAGCACATCAAGAACACCTGCGCTAATTCCGTCTTTGGCAAGTTCATCGCAGGCTTTTAATGACTGGTTTACCATGAGGCTGCCAAGTGCGATAAAACATACATCTTTTCCCTCTTTTAAAACTTTTGCCTGTCCGAATTTGAAAGTTTCATTTTCGCTGTATAAATACGGCACAGGTTTACGCGGGATACGCAGATAGTGGCATCCGTACTCATCGGCCATTAGACGTACAAAAGCGGCGCAGGATACAGGGTCTGACGGTTCAATCATCGTAAGTTTTGGAATAACGCGCATCAGAGCGAGTTCCTCAAAAGGCATGTGTGTGCCGCCGTTAAACGCGGCGGTTACTCCCGGGTCTGTTCCCGTTAATTTAACATTCAGCCTGGCATAATTTGCCGAAAGAAAAAATTGATCGTAAACGCGCCTTGATGAAAAGCAGCCAAAGCCTGAGGCAAAAGGAATTTTCCCGAGAGTGGAAAGTCCTGCCGCTATGCCGACCATGTTCGCTTCCGCGACGCCGCAGTTAAAAAAGCGATCGGGATATGTTTTTTTAAAAATGCCCGTATTGGTGCAGCTCATTAAGTCCGCTTCCAGCACGACAATATCTTTGTTTTTTTCAGCTAACGCCATTAAAGTATCGACGTACGCCATTCTCATTTCTTTCTGTTGCTCAGCCATTATTAACCTCTATATTAACGCGGTTGAATAACCGCGCAT
>WQSQ01000077.1 GCA_009787775.1 Treponema sp. | reverse complement strand
CTGAGGAACGGCTTCCGCGTCGCAATCAGAGCTGGCCTGGCCGCCGTTTCCGGAGACGGCTGGGCAAGATTACCGGAATACGGACGGGCCGCGCGCTGTTTAGCCAAGCCCGCCCCGACAATTCAATAAGCGGCTAAACCTGTAGACGCTTGTGTTTCGCGTATTAGGACGCGGGTTCGACTCCCGCCACCTCCATCATCTCCCCCCGTTGGGGGGATTCACTAATTCCTTATACCATAAGGAATTACGGAGTGAAGGAACTAACCCAGCTCCATAAGAACTTCTACGTGTTACCAAAAATGTTACCATTTTTGGTGAAGGGGTTGTTATGGCAAGGAGTTCCTTCCAGCTTTTTAAGCGTTCCGCAGTAAAGTCGCACACAAAAAAGATGTATTACCTCAAAGTTTGGCTTCCCAAAGAGCGTTGTTACACAATCCCTAAATCAACTTCTGTGCTTGCCGGGGAGCTAGGGATAGATACCGATGTTTGGTCACCGTCGACCAAGGCCGGGGCCAGGCACATAGCCGAAGAGTGGATGAAAAACCGGGGGGGCGTAAGCCGTAAAAATAACCCCTTGCTTTGGGAGTATTGCCTTGGGTTTTGGGACTGGGAGAAATCTGAATACATCAATGGAAAACTGGAAAGGGGCCAGCGGATAGGAAAACACCATTGCCATGATTCCCATCAGCGCATAAGGCAACATGTCAAAAAGTGTATACCAGGGTTATTGCTGCAAGAAACTACAGCAGATGACCTTGATCGTTTACAGCTTCGCCTAAAGAAAGAAACGAAGTTAAGCGCGAAAACGATAAATATGACTATGGCGGCGGTAATCACCCCAATCAGGGAAGCATATCGAAAGGGAAAAATTCAGAAAGACCCAACCGGGAATTTCAGGGGATTGTCAGTGAATTCTAAAAAGCGCGGTATACTGTCACCAAGTGAATCAAAAGAGATTTTTTCACTATCCTGGGAAAGTGAGCATGGGCGCTTGGCGGTACTGGTAGGCTTTTCAACCGGTGCAAGGCTGGGCGAGATACTTGCCCTGTCGGCTGATGACATAACGGTTGACTTTGAGGGCAAGCCGGCGCTCTGGATACGGAAAAGCTGGTCTCGGTTTGTCGGTTTAAAATCAACGAAAACCGGGAATGAAAAGGTAATACCGATAAGCGCTATGCTCCGGGATGAACTCATCCGCCTTGCGGGGGAAAATCCCCACAATGACGGGTTCATTTTCTGGGGCGTGGAAAACAACGGCGAGCCCATAACCCAGCGGATTGTGGAAGGCGCATTCTGCCGCCAGCTACAAAAAATAGGGATTGATAAAGCAAAACGCATGGAACGCAAAATTTCTTTTCATAGCCTCCGGCATAATGTAAATGCGACATTGCGAGGCAAAATAAATGATGCGACATTGCGCTTAATCATGGGCCATGCTGATCCTGAATCAACAGAAACCTACGACCATGTAACTGACACAAGGTTTGCCGAAATGCGAAAGGCAATCGAAAAGTATTTGCTTGAAATTATTGATGTGGGGACATAGATTGTACTCACCCTATATCAGCATCTGGTATTGATGCATTGTCCCTCTTGCTAATGCATCTAACCGTCCTTTTTACACTTGGCCATAGGAATTAAGAAGAACATTCCTTCGGTTTTCTAAGGACCTTCTTCGATTTTTTGATCGTGTAAAAAATAGATCCCGCTTTGTAATCGCAAATTGATGCCCCCAAGATTATTTCCCCATATTGGGGACAATCTTCTATTAATTGCTTTAATATGGGGAAAAGTGTATCCCATATCTTTGCCTTTGCTATATCCAAATCATTAATCACTTGTTTGCCTCCTTTCCGAAAGTGGAAGGCCATCTTTGACTATGGATTCGACTACTTCGCGCGACACCCTAACTGTTCTCCGCGACATGTGCACTGTCGGTATTTTTCCACTCGCAGCCCATCGACGAATTGTGGTTAGGGACAGACCGAGGATGGTAGAAGTCTCTGAAAATGTGTACAGATTTTTTCCCGGCATCATAATTACCTCCAAAAATGGGCCTATATGCTTTAATTCGTTTCGAATTTATAACCTAAATACAATTTTGTCAAGTATTTTTCTATAAATTTGAAAGATAATTATAAAAAAAATTCAAAAAGTGGCTGTTTTATTTCTGATAGTCTGTAGTTTATGGTAACATATACAAAAATTATTCAAAAATAAAGGCCAATTTCTCATAGTCTGCTATTTTTAGCAATTAATTTGCAAAATATTCTTAAAATTCATAGCTATTGCTTTGTGTGTTGCAACCGGGGCATGTGACGGGATGCCTCCAGGCAGTTCCAGGTACCTTCGCAACACATTTTCGTTGGGATACTGGAGTGCCTCACTACACTATATCCCCGGCGGGTGATGGGCATGAGGGAAAATGTATTTGAAAATCCAGCATCCAGTAGACGCATGACAAATTAACAGGTAGTATCGAAAGATAAATCACAGGAGGATTTTTCGCAGTGGCAAAAGAAAAAACAAAAGCAAACGGAAACACAAACTTATTAAAGATCGTAGACCCGTTGCAGAAACTATTGGATCAAAGAGCGGCATTAGACGCACAAATCGCTGAAATGAAAAAAACGCTTATAGCGGCGATAGAAAATGAGGAAGCCCCCGCCAAGCCTCATAAGGTCACAGCGGGAAGAAAGCCAGGGGTAAAAAAGGCAAAAGCGTCCGCCCCAAAAGCTCCCAGAGGGAGAAAAGCCAAAAAAAATCAGGATGAGGAAATCTAAGTCCGCATACCAATCAGGGCAGGCAAAGTTCATCTTTCCTGCCCTAAATCTCCGGCCAGTTCGCGGGGTGTGTAAACCATTCAAGACCGTGCCATGATGCGCCTTTTTATCGCAATAAATTGCAACGAAGAAACAAGGAACCTTCTTCTTTCAGTGCAGGAAAAAATCAAAGCGCAGTCAACAAAGGGAAGTTTTTCACGCCCCGAAAACCTTCATCTAACGCTTACCTTTTTGGGAGAAACACCCGCGACTCACATTTCCCGGATTACCTCAATTATGGAAGAAGCCTTACAACCGCCTGTAGCCCCCTTCACATTAACCTTTTCGCAAACCGGCTGTTTCAGGCATAGTGGCAAAGAACTCTGGTGGGTGGGTGTCGATCCTGTCGACCCTTCCCTGAATACTTTAAAGGAACTTAAACAGCGCCTTGCAAACGGCCTTTCCGCACGAAACATCGCTTTTGACAAGAAGCCGTTCAAGCCGCACGTTACTCTTGGCCGTGAAATTAAACATGATGCGCCTATCGTAATTCCAAAACAGGAAATATTTTTCCCGGTAAACCGGATAAGCCTGATGCAATCGGAACGCCTGAATGGAGTATTGGTATATACAGAAATCGTTGGTCGAGATTTAAAAAAATGCCGCGATTGATAACTTCTTTCCCTATCCCGTAACGCCTAATGTATTGTAGCTGGTCATCCCTATATCAGCACATCCGGTATGGACGCATAGGTTTCTCCCTTCAAAAGCCGCTGGAGCTGATCCATGCCTATCCCCTTGGAATCCAGCCTCTTCAAATACTCAAAGATCTTCTCCTTCGCCCATCCGCAGGCGTGCCAGATCCGGGCCGCTTGTATCTGCCGGAATGAAAATCGGTTCTGCTGGCCGGTCATGGCGTTGATTCGGAAGTTCATGTCCTCGGCCCACAGCCGGGCTATCTCGGCGTTCACCTTCTCAGCCTCATTGGAGTTAAAATGCTGGTTCAACTGATGTTTCTGCACGTCCACCAAAACCGACTCGATATTGTCAGCCGTCACTTCCCCGGTCACGCTATAGCCGGTTCTCTTTGCGTATTCATGGATGCACTTTAACCCGGCATACCCGCCCGGAATCATGTTCAGCCCGTTAAGGTGCAACGAATGAAGGGAGCGCTTCTCCACTTCCGTTTCTTCAATCTCCAGGGCCTGCCGTTGCGTCAGTCCGGCCCGCTCGACAATATGCTCGATACAGCCGATGTGACAAAACTCTCCCCGAAGCGCCCTGTGGAAGCGCAGGTTTGATCCGCGCTCTGAATCCCGGCAGTGCTGGCGGTAGCGTTCCTGCCATGTCCGCTTGGTAATCCCCACATAGGTCAGCGCGTTCTTCTGGTAATCTTGCTGGCCACGCAGGCTGTTGCAAGCGGCGGATACTCCGGGCGGCTCCATGCGCTTGCTGATGAACTCGCGATTATCCTGCGAAAGGATGGTATGGGAGTAAAGCTGGTAGGAGCCTTCACGCAGAATTGCTTGCTCGTTGAAGCCCAGAAGGTATTCCAACGGGACAATGAAAGCGTTAAGCACATTGCCCCGGTAAAAGCCAAGCTGGAGGTGACTGCCTGTGTATTTGGCGGGGGACTTTTCATCATAGGAAATGGCAATCTTGTAATCGGTTGACTTGTGGAGTGTGGACAATTTGTAGTCCGCCGACTTGTCAAAGAAAATCGCTATGTCGAGCGTGGGGTAAACGAAGTCACCCGCTTTGCCGGGCCGCCATGTTGCCGTCTGCGTGTCCGAGTGTGCCGACTCTTTGAAATCAGCAAGAACCCGCTGAAGCTGCCCCGGGTGCTTTTTGTCGATGGCATCCAGGGCGTCCTGAATTTGCCTGTATGCCCGCTTGTGAAGGGGAAACAGCAAACGCTCAAAAATTGTGGGGTTAAATTTCATAATAGCCTCCTAATAAGATATAATACACTTTACGATAATAATATTACACATAAATGTATTTTTAGTCAAGAGAATAATAGCGTATTCTGTAATAATTCTTTACTTTTCAATATTTTTTTTATATGATAAGGTATTGAGGTTAGAGAATGGGAATAAGCTATAAGCCGCTGTGGATATTGCTGGTCAAGAAGGATATGAAAAAGAAGGACTTAATGGAAAGCGCGAGGTTAAGCCCAACGATCGTTGCACGAATGGCAAAAAATAAGCCCATTGACGGAAGCACTCTAGAGCGGATTTGCGCCGCCCTGCAATGCCAGCCGGGGGATGTGATTGAGTATATCCCGGAAGATTGAGACACGCAAAAATCCATGAGCCGCATTGGATGCGGTTTTACCTTACCTTTGGCCTGTTTTGATTGGGCTTTTTTGTTGCCGGTTCCTTTCTGGCTTGCTGTTGCCGAAGGGGAGTTTGGTGCGCTTCATTCAACTCTGTGTCCGGGTGTAATGCGCCGGACTGAAAAAAATCATCAAATTGAGCCTCAATCTGGGAATCGACATTTTTCAGTATCTTTTTCTTTAAATCGAGCAAGCGGTGAATGGGGGCCTCTTTCATGGCATCCTGACTAAAAAAATCCGCTATCAGCAATTGATAACTTTCTATATGCAGGGCGCTGGAAAGTTTGGTAATTGTTTTATCGCTTACCCATCTTCTGCCCCCCTCGATATCGTTAATGGTCTGAACGGCCAAACCGGTTAATTCAGCAAGTTCTTCCAGGGTTAGCCTGAGTTTTTTGCGCTGTTCTTTGACGTTTTTTGACAAAATGCCCCGAATTTCAAGATGTTCTTGTTCTGTTCTCATCACCCAATAATA
>WQSQ01000076.1 GCA_009787775.1 Treponema sp. | reverse complement strand
GGGGGCAGAGATATTATTACCTACAATAAACCATGTTGGACTAAGAAGGGATATAATTAATTTTTTCAGGGAATTGACAATAAGCTGGGCGGAGCAGCAGAGCGGCTATATGGTAAAAACCCGCGCACTTTTAATGCTAATAATTCAACGCCTGATGGAAATAACAGTAAATGATATAGATTCTGAACCTGGCGATTACAGAATAAATAAAATAACCCGACATATTTCATTGCATTATCCTGAGAGGCTTACTGTAAAAAATCTTGCGCTTCAGATCGGCATCGATACGGATTATTTCGGGCATTTATTCAAACGGGAAACCGGCATGACCGTTCATCAATACATAACAAAAATCAGAATCCGCAGCGCCGAAAACATGCTGCAAAGCGGCAATTATAAAGTTTCGGAAGTAGCGGAACAGTGCGGTTTCAGCGATAACTTTCATTTTTACAAATCATTCAGATCTCTGCGGGGGTTTCCGCCGTCTAACTGTATTCCAAAAAAAACGTGAAATAAAAACGGATAAGTTTTCTATATTCCCAAAAGCCACGCTATTAAAAACATTCCGCCCGCGATTAATAGAATAACAGGCAGAAAAGAAATTAAAGCGGCGATTATCATTGCTTTTAAATCGCCCTTCTCCATCTCCTGACGCGTTTTTGCGAAATTATTAACTGCTTCTTTTTCATCAACAAGTTTTTCGAACTTGCGTTTATGCAAAAACAACATATTAGGTTAAACAATAATGGCAGGCGGCAAAATGTCCTGGTTCAACCTCCCGGAACAGCGGCTCTGTTTCTTTACATTCACCGGCAGCATAACGGCAGCGCGTGTGGAACTTGCAACCCCTGGGCGGATTAATCGGGCTTGGGATATCGCCTTCAAGAATAATTTGGTTTTTTGGCTTGTCAACATTTGTGGTCGGAATCGCGGAAAGAAGGGCTTCGGTGTAAGGATGAAGGGGCTTTCTGAAAATATCTTCGGAGCGGGCAATCTCGACAATATTACCAAGGTACATAACGCCGATTCTGTCGCTTATATATTTAATAACGGAAAGATCATGGGATATAAACAGGTATGTTAAATTCTCTTTTTCTTTTAGATCAGATAACAGATTGAGAATTTGCGACTGTATCGACACATCAAGGGCGGACACAGCTTCGTCACAAACGACAAACTTGGGGTTTACCGCCAGCGAGCGGGCGATACCAATACGCTGGCGCTGTCCGCCCGAAAACTGATGCGGGTAGCGGTGAATCATATAAGAAGCAAGACCACATTCCTCCATCACCTTCATTACATGGTTCTGCATGTCCTCGCCTTCACCGGTAAAGAACTCATGAGCCAATAGGCCTTCGCCGATAATCTGACCGACTGTCATGCGGGGGTTTAATGAAGAATACGGATCCTGAAAAATTATTTGCATGTCACGGCGCAGAAGGCGCATTTCGTTGTATGTAAGGCGCGAAAGATCAATTCCGTCATCGCGCAGTTTTTCCAGTTTTTCAAAATTATCCCTGTCTTTTACGGAACTATCCGCTATTGCGAGCCGCTGAGCCTCAAACTTCCGGCTCTCTTCCAGAGAAAGCTCAGCAGTTTTGTTATTATCAGGCTTGCCCGCGCTGTAATATTCCAAATATAATGCGGCGATTTCCTCTTCTTCCGCGGAAAACAAAAGACCGCCAAAAACATGGACAAGCTGCAGAAACATTTCCATTGCCGCCTTACGGTCATCCTGATACAGTTTTATCAATTTTTGCTTTCTGCCGGAAATATCTTTAATAATATCAATTAAGTATTTGGGAGAAACCGCGTTAAGCGGTCTGCCGTAATAAAATGTCTGCCCCTCTGTCGGCGCGTAAAGCTGGAGTAATGTCCTTCCCAATGTTGACTTGCCGCAGCCGCTCTCTCCCACAAGACCGAGGGTTTCGCCTTCGTAGATATCAAGATCGATTCCGTCATTGGCTTTAACAAACATATTTTTATTACCCTTAACGGGAAAATACTGTTTTAAATTTCTTATGCTGATTAACGCTTTTCTGCCGTTTTCGGGTAACTGGGCATTCACTGCAAGATCAAGAATTACAGGGGAAAATTTATCATGGAAGTTTCCGTTTCCGGCGTTTTTTTTATTTCCAGCTGCCTGCGTCATTTTATTTTTCCTTCCCTGTAACGCGCTTTACTATTGAAGGCGCGATGCCGGAAACGGCGGAGCGTTCTTCCTTCTTTGGATAGAAACAGCGCACTACCTGTCCGGGCATTACCTCTAAAAGCGGAGGGCGGCTCTGATTGCATTTTTCCTGACAGTACTTGCAGCGAGGAGCGAAACGGCAGCCGGACGGAATATCCAGAGGATGGGGAACGCTCCCGGGAATCGCTTCAAGCCTGACGCCCTGAGGAGTGTCAAGCTGCGGGATGGATGTCATCAATCCTTCGGTGTACGGGTGCGAGAATTCGCTTACGCTGAATATTGTGCGAACAGGCGCCGTTTCCACAACCTGTCCGCAGTACATGACGGCGACATCATCCGCCATCTCGTTTATAACGCCGAGATCGTGGGTAATAAAAAGTATCGACGCTCCTTTCTCGCGCTTTAATTCATTCATCAATTTTAAGATTTGCGCTTGAATAGTAACGTCAAGAGCGGTGGTAGGCTCATCGGCGATTAGCATATGCGGCTGACAGGCAAGAGCCATAGCAATCATAACACGCTGGCGCATTCCGCCGGATAACTGGAAGGGGTACTGTTTTGCCACTTTATCGGGATTGGGAATCTGCACATCGGAGAGCATATTAATTGATTCTTCATAAGCGCGTTTTTTGCTCATACCTTGGTGAATCATAAAAGATTCACCAATTTGCCGCTCAACCTTGAATACAGGGTTAAGGCTTGTCATCGGCTCTTGAAAAATAACAGAGATTTTGTTTCCGCGGATTTTCTGTATCTCTTTGAGCGGCAGTTTTGTTATGTCCTGCCCGTCAAACATAATTTCACCGGATTCAATATAACCATTGCCGTCAAGAAGACGAAGTATGCTCATCGCGGAAACTGACTTTCCGCTTCCGCTTTCCCCGACAACCCCAAGGGTGCGCCCGGATTCAATGGCGTAGGAAACCCCGAACACGGCTTTTACAATGCCGCGTTTAGTATTGAAGTATGTATGTAAATCTTTAACTTCGAGCAGCGCCATTTATTCCTACCGGTCGTTAGATTTTGGATCAATGGCGTCACGAAGGCCATCGCCGACTATATTGATACTGATAACAGCCAATCCCAGTACAAGAGACGGGAATATCCAGCGCCACCAGTACATGCGAATAACAACTGAATCAATACATTTGTTCAGCATATTACCCCATGTCGGAGTCGGTTCAATAACCCCGAATCCAAGGAATGAAAGCGTAGATTCAAGAAGCAGGCATGTCGCCATACTGACAGTCAGACTGACCAATATGACAGGCAGCACATTCGGTAAAATATGTTTAAAGATAATAACCCTTTCGCGGATTCCCATCGCTTTCGCCGCTGTTACAAATTCGTTTTGCTTTTCAGAAAGAATCTGCGCCCTTGTAAGACGCGCAAGCCCCGACCAGTTTAAAAACCCTAGGATGACCATTATCATAATTACACGCCCTGTTTCAGGAACCTTGTTCGCGACAATCGCGGCAAGAATGATGGCAAGCGGCAGGAATGGGATTGAATCGACAACTTCCGCAAGACGCATAAGGAACATATCGGTCTTTCCGCCGAAATAACCGGAAAACCCTCCGAGCGTTATACCTATAATCGCGGAAATAATAACTGCGATAAAACCGACAGTAAGGCTGATGCGCCCGCCGTATACAACGCGGGTAAATACATCGCGCCCCCATTGGTCGGTTCCCATTATATAACCTTTCTGGCCCCATACGGTAATGTTACCGTTTGAATCAATGGCAGCATTTTGATAATAATCTGTAGAAATTTGGTTTATACCTGTGAGTTTTGGGTAATCGATCTGGCCAAACGCATCGTTGCCCCAGGAAAAAACTGAACCGTCATTTAAAAGCGCGGTAAAATGAGTTTGCCCGCCTTTAATTGTTTTTACTTTGCCTTGAATCTCCGCAGGCACTTCATACGCGGGATAATTAATGCTGCCCCATGTTACAACAGTCCCGTTGTTAAGAAGGGCGGCGGCGACATGATCAGTTGTAGCGATATCAACTGTGTGTCCCTGAATTTCCGCAGGAATCCGCGTAAAACCGGAATCAGCTTCTATAAGGGCAACTACACGCAGGTCATTGGTAAGAGCGATTGCGGTAGAAATGTTAACCGCAAAATCCCTGTAATTACCCTGGCTGTCGCCTGGACGGAAATTAAAAATGTTCGCGTTACCCCAGAAGTGCAGCGTTCCTTCGCTGTCAAGGGCGATTGTTATCTGATGACCTGCCTGCACGTCTATAATATTTTTACCGGCTACGCTGTCCGCAACTTTTAAAATGCCAAGCCGGTCGTTTCCCCAGGTATAAATCTGCCCATTCTCGGCAACAGCGACAACATGATCAAGACCGCAAGACACAAGTTTCAATTTAGCCATATTTTTGGGAATATTATTTTTAACCTTGTCCGGCATGGTTCCCCACATATAAAGACTGCCGTTCATGTCAATTCCCGCGCCAAAGGTGGAACCGAAATCCAGCGTTTTAACATTGCCGGAAAGTTCCTTTGGAATGTAAAGATAATTTAAAGTCGGCGGCAAATTCTGCCTTGTAGAATCCGTGTAATTAAGATCGATTGGGATAATAAAAGAAAGTATAAAACATGACAGGAAAATAAAAATAAAAACCACCATTCCCGCGATGCTTAACTTACGGGAAAAGAAATTATGCATCGCGGTTCTGCCGGGACTTTGAACAAGTTCTTCTTCAATCAACAAAGACGCGTTTGTCTCAGGAGGAGTATCAATCTTTTTTTTCATTACTCCCCCTAACTAGGAAAATCTAATCCGCGGATCAACAAATGTATACGCGATATCTATAATCAGGTTTCCGATAAGCCCGATTAATACGTAGAACATGCTAAGCGTAAGAGCTACAGCGTAATCAAAAACCATAATAGAGCTGATATATAAATTACCCATTCCATTCCAGTTAAATACCCGTTCGATCATAATTGATCCTCCGAAAAGGCTGAGAAACCAGCTTATCAGAATAGTCATAAACGGAATCATCGAATTGCGGAACGCATGGGAATAAATGACAACTTTTTCAGTTAAACCTTTCGCTCTTGCCGTCCTTATGTAGTCCATACGGAGAGCGTCTATCATTGTCGCGCGAATATAGCGCGTGAGCGACCCAAGGCTTGTAAACACCATAACGCCGATGGGCAGTATCATATGTTTAAGTTTATCAAGAGTCAGGGCAAAACCTGTACCCCGGAAACCCGGAGTATAAGCGCCGCCGATCGGCAGCCATCCAAGAAGAACAGAGAAAATTAAAATCGCGGCAAGGGAAATAATAAAAGAAGGCAGGCTTAAACCGAGAATGGTCACAACCTGGATAGAACTGTCGTATATTGTGCCCTTTTTCACCGCTGTGGTGATTCCAAGCGGAATAGTTATTATAAAAACAAACAGCATTGTTATCGCGTTAAGCATCAATGTGTTGGACATCGGAGCTTTGATAACCTGAACAACCGGCTGTCTGTACAGCAAAGACCGCCCGAAATCGCCGATGAGCATTTTGCCCATCCATTTGAAATACTGAACAACAATAGGCTGATCAAGGCCTAAAAAGGCCCTGACCTCCTGCTGATAGCGCTCAAAGTCAGCCGGCCGCATCTCGTTCTGCAATCCCTCGGTGTACATTTTAACGGGATCAGCCGGCGATAACTTATAAAGCGAGAATATTATAACGGA
>WQSQ01000075.1 GCA_009787775.1 Treponema sp. | reverse complement strand
GAGCCGATGAACGAGATTCATGACGGCGGATGGGGATGGAGCAGCGAATTTAGAGCGCTTCCGGGTCCTCAACTTGATATAATTAATAACTGGAACCAGATTTTTACAGAAAGAGTCCGCGCTAGCGGAGGAAACAACACAGAGCGTTTCCTGATCATTCCGGCATATTGCACAAATCCTCAGCAGACACTGGCGGGTACTTTTTTATTACCAAAAGACAGTGCTTCGAACAAACTGGTTGTAAAGTTTCATTATTATGATCCGCACGAGTTCAGTATTGAGGCGAGCCGTTCCGCGTGGGGGACGCCCGCAGACAAGCAAAAAGTGGAAGATACATTTGCCCCATTCAAATCCCGTTTCCTGGATAGAAATATCCCGGTAATGATTGGGGAAGCTGGCGCGGTATTGCAATTGCATCCCAATAATACAGCCAGAGAGACAGAAGCGCGCCAAAGCAGGTTCGAATATATTCCATATATATTCGCATCAGCCAAAAAACACGGATTGGTTCCAATTTATTGGGACAATGGCTTAACAAGCGGAAATGGAGAAAAGTTTGGTTTGTTTGATCGAAGGACTGGCAGACCGAATTCGCGTGACAGCGAGGCTCTTATCACGATGATGATAAATGCTGTAAAATAAATAAAACTTTTAAAGGCAGACGGGGATATGTTGGAAAAATTGGCAAAATTTAAAGGTGTGATTATTACTACTGCTGTTATTATTGTAGTGGCGGTAATCGTAATTTCAGCCAGAGGACCGGAACAGAATTTTTACGAAAAATACGCCGGTTTCGATCTGAGCGGAGCGAGTTCCGGGAGAACAAACACATATCCCAGGTATATGGAAAGACATGCGGACGCTATTCCGGGAGAAAGGGATATACCCATAAACCTTTTTGCGTGGTCTTCCGCTTCCGGGGCTTCGATACGTGAGAATTTTGAAGGTGAGTCCAGGGTTCTTTTTACAGAAGAAAACAGCTTTGTTGAATATACAGTTAATGTAGAGAGAGCCGGTTTATACAATCTTTATATAGAATATTTCCCCACACAGTCACGCGGTATTCCGATGGAAAGGACTGTTTTAATTAACGGCGAAGTGCCGTTCCTCGGCGCAGACAGGCTCATGTTCCAGAGAGTCTGGGGTGACGGCGGAGACAGGCGCTTTGACAATCAGGGAAATGAAATCCGCGCCGCGCAGGTGGAAAAACCGCGATGGGAAGCGGCATGGTTCAGGGATTCTGTCGGACACATTACAGAGCCTTATGCTTTCTATTTCCGTCAGGGACAAAATACTGTAAGGCTTAGAGGCGTTAATGAATCCATGGCAATACGTTCTTTCTCATTAAAAGCGCCTGTTACAATCAAAAATTATCGTGATTATATTGCCGCTGTAGATACCAGCCGGTTTGCGAACAGCCGCAGTGATTACCTTTTAAAAGTTCAGGGTGAGGATGCTACAAGGCGATCTGACCCTTCACTGTATCCGATTTATGATCGTTCATCAGGCGCTACCGATCCTGCGAGCGTGGCGAGAATTCGCCTTAACATGATTGGCGGTCAAAGCTGGCGTGTCGCAGGTCAATGGATAGAATGGGAATTTGATGTGCCGGAAGACGGAATGTACCGCATTACTGTTAAAGGTCGCCAGAATTATAACCGCGGCTTTGTTTCCAATCGTTCTTTTATGATAAACGGAGAAATCCCTGTTCAGGAACTTGCGGCTGTACCGTTCAGGTTCACAAACAGGTGGGCTCATAATACTCCAAACGATTCAGAGGGTGATTTATTCTTCCCGCTGCATGCCGGAAAAAATGTTCTTCGTATTCAGGCGACTCTCGGCGGAATGGGTGAAATGCTCAGTGTAATGGAAGAAAGCGTATACAGATTAAACGCCATCTACCGTAAAATACTTGTTTTAACGGGACCTGAACCTGATATTTTCCGCGACTATCGCGTAGAAGTTGTTTATCCTGAAGTAATCGAAGCGATGAATCTTGAGAGCAAAATCCTTTTTAAACTGGTTGATGATCTAACCCGCTATTCAGGCGAACGAAGCGCGCAGGCTGCGGCTACATTAACGCTTGCAAGGCAGCTTGAGTTATTTGTAAGACGTCCGGACAGAATTCCAAGAACGCTTGTTAACTTTAAACAGAACATCAGCTCTCTCGGCGACAGTCTTCTTGCTCTTTCTCAATCACAGCTTGACATCGATTATATAATCATAAGCGCGCCCGAATCAAAAATTCCGCGTATAAGAGAAAATTTCTTTGTCGCCGCTTCTCATGAAATACGATCATTCTTTGCGTCGTTCTTTGTTGATTACGACAGGATTGGAAATTTCTATAAGGGTGATGTTGTAGAAGTCTGGATTCTTACGGGGCGTGATCAAAGTACAATTTTAAAAACAATGATAGATGATACCTTTACTCCAATGACAGTTACGCCAGAAAGGCCGAACGGGATTAGAGTTAACGTTAAACTTGTAGCTCCCGAATCGGTAATGCCTGCGATTGTCGCCGGTACCGGACCTGATATGGCGCTTACTGTACCGCAGGTTGATCCTGTTAACTATGCTATTCGTAAAGCTGTTGTAGATGTGTCTCGATTCCCCGGCTTTGAAGAAACAATCAGTGAGCTTCATCCGGCTGTAATTGTTCCGTTCATGTTCCAGGGCGGCGTGTTCGCGCTGCCGGAAGTTCAATATTTCCACGTTATGTTCTATAGAAAAGATGTATTTGAAGAATTAAATATTGAGATTCCAGATACATGGGAAGACCTAATCAGAATCCTGCCTATTATTCAGAAAAACAACATGAATGTTGGTATTCCGTCTGTAGCGACCAACGTGCAGGCAAATATCGACTTTTCAAACTTCCTTGCTCATTTGTTCCAGCGCGGCGGACGCCTCTATAATGAAGATGGTTCCCGCACTCTTCTGGACAGCCAGATAGCAATCGAGGCTTTTGATAAATACACAAAATTCTTTACACATTACAAAACGCCAGTTGTATACGACTTTGTAAACCGTTTCCGCACTGGTGAAATGCCGCTTGCGTTCGCGGATTACACCAACTTTAACACGCTTGAAGTTTTCGCTCCTGAACTTCGCGGTCTCTGGGGCTTTGCCAGAATGCCGGGATTGGAAAAGGCAGACGGCACAATTGATCGTTCTGTTTCGACAGGTACTCTCGCGTCAATGATTTTCTCCAGCTCGAGACGTCAGGAAGAAGCATGGGAATTTATGAGATGGTGGGTAAGCTCTGATACTCAGCTTAGATTTGGACGGGAACTTGAAAGTATCATGGGCGCTGCCGCTCGTTATCCGACAGCAAATTATGAAGCGTTCAGGCGTCTCTCGTGGGGTTCCGAACAAATGGCGGTTCTTGATGAACAGCGCGGCTGGGCTGTCGGCGTACCGGAAGTACCGGGCGGTTACTTTGTAAGCCGCCATATCACAAACGCCGCGCGCCGTATCTTAAACGAAGGTCAGGACACAAGGGAAACCTTGCTTGATTATACTCTTACCATTAATGACGAGTTAATGAAAAAACGACAAGAATTTGGTCTGGAATAGGGGGAAAAATGAGTCTTGCCAGATATATTACTAAAATCAAAGAAAGGGACGACAGCCGCGCCCGGGAGATTTACAAGAATCGTATTTGTTATATGTTTCTTGCTCCTTACGCGATAGTCTTTATTCTTTTCTTCGTCGCTCCTGTTGTAATATCGGTGTTCTTTAGCTTTACATATTACAACATTCTTGAACCGCCGAAATTTATCGGGCTTAGAAATTATATCAATCTGCTCCTGGCTGATGATGTATTTTTAATCTCCTTAAAAAATACTTTCATCATGGCGGTAATAACAGGACCTATCGGTTATATCATGGCGTTCCTGTTTGCGTGGTTTATTAATGAGCTTCCCCGCTACATCCGCGCTTTTGTCACGTTGATTTTTTACGCTCCGTCGATTTCAGGTTCAGTCTTTATGATCTGGGCTTTAATATTCTCGGGCGACGCTTACGGTTATATTAACGGCGCTTTAATGGCGCTTGGCATTTTGGATCAGCCTGTTCTCTGGCTGACAGATCCCAAATACATGATGCCTGTTATGCTTATTGTTATTCTGTGGATGAGCTTGGGCGCCGGGTTCCTCGCGTTCCTTGCCGGTCTTTCTACAATTGATCCAACATTATATGAAGCCGGTCTTGTTGACGGTATTACAAACCGCTGGCAGGAATTATGGTACATCACTCTTCCAAATATGAAAGGAATGTTGATGTTCGGCGCCGTTATGGCAATTACGCAGTCTTTCGGGGTGGCTGATGTTACGATTGCTCTTGCCGGTTTCCCGAGTACGGATTATGCCGTACATACGGTCGTTAACCACTTGATCGACTACGGCTCGATCAGGTTTGAAATGGGATATGCTTCGGCGATAGCTACAATATTATTCTTTACAATGATTCTGTGTAATGCTGGTATCCAAAAAATGCTCAGACGGATAGGAACTTAAGGGGTATATATGAAGAAAGTAAAAAAATTAATCGGCGGCAAAAGACTCAACCGTTCTTACGGCGGGGATGCGTTTATTATCACGATTTTAACAGTGTTCGGATTATTCTTTGCTTATCCTCTCGTTTTCGCGATTAATAACGCCTTTAAACCTTTGAACGAAATTTTCAGGTTTCCGCCTACTCTTTTTGTACAGCGTCCAACGATGAATAATTTCCAGGACCTTTTTATCCTGATGAGTAAATCATGGGTAACTTTTTCACGCTATATTTTTAACACTGTGTTTATCACTGTTGTTGGAACCGCCGGATTGATTATCGTTGCGAGTATGGGAGCGTTTGTAGTTTCAAAATACAAATTCCCGGGCGCAAAAATTTTCTTCCATGGCGTTATCATAACCCTTATGTTCTCCGGTTATGTAACAGCTATTCCAAACTACCTTGTTATGGCTCAGCTTGGCTGGGTTGACACTTACTTGTCGGTAATTGTTCCGGCGTTTGCGATGCCGATGGGCTTCTTCCTTTTAAAGCAGTTTATCGACACCATACCGGATACGCTCCTCGAAGCCGCGAAGGTAGACGGAGCGAAAGAGTTCCGTATCTTCTATGTAATCGTGCTTCCAATGATTAAACCGGCATGGCTTACTGTAATGATCTTCTCTGTTCAGAACCTTTGGAACGCCAGGGCTTCTGTCTTTATCTATTCAGAGCAGCTTAAAACTCTGCCGTATTCACTTGGGCAGATTCTTACAGGCGGTATTGCCCGTACCGGCGTCGGAGCTGCGGTAACGCTCTTTATAATGATCGTTCCGCTTGTAATGTTTATCTTTGCTCAGAGCAATGTTCTGCAGACAATGGCTAATTCGGGGATAAAAGAATGAAAAATATTATTCGGTTTGCTTTATTGCTATTGGCATTCTCTTTTGCGGCGGTTCCGGTTTTTTCCGTGCCTTCCAATTACACCTACAATTATGATTTCTGGCGTGAACAGGTCGCTTCTCCGGACGCTTACCGTGTCGGCGCTTATATTTTAGGTTCCGCTTTGGGAATCGGGCACTTTAGGGATCCGCAAGGGCTTTTTATCCGCGGAAACAGGATATATGTCTGCGATTCCGGAAACAACCGGATAGTAACAATCGAAGTTCAGGAAGACGGCAGTCATGTTGTAACTGCTGTTGTTTCTTCTGTTATTATTGACGGCGAGATTTCTGGTTTTAATTATCCGATGGATATTTTTGAAAATAGAAACGGTAACTTCTATATCGCTGACACCAATAATAACCGTGTGCTTATTCTGGACAGAAACTGGCGCTTTATTCATGCGATTTATAAACCGGACGATGTAAGCCTTGGTGATTTTACGGATTTTCTTCCTTCAAAACTTGTTGTAGATTTGGCTGACCGCTTGTTTGTTCAGGCGAGCAACGTAAACAAGGGACTTATGGAGTTTGATAACCGCTTTGATTTCTCCGGCTACATGGGTGCGAACAGGGT
>WQSQ01000074.1 GCA_009787775.1 Treponema sp. | reverse complement strand
TTCTGACGAACTGTTAAGCAGAATAATCGAGATTGTCGCAATAACGACAATCAGTATGGCAATAACCATAATGCTCAATCTTAATTTAAGTTTCATTTTTTCCCTCTGTAAAAAAATTAATATTATTAGTATTGTAATCTCAATCTGCCAAAATTTGTAGATTAAAAAAGCCAAAATCCGATTTTTTTGTCAAAAAATCACATGAAAGGTTGTCTCCATATTTTAATATATATTATACCGGTATAATTGGCGCCTGTAATCACTGCGATTCAAATTGACTGTAGTATAATTCCGCGTAGAAACCGCTTTTTTCAAGAAGCTCCCTGTGGTTCCCGCTTTCGATGATGTCTCCCTCGCTCATAACCAGAATCAAATCAGCATTTTTTATGGTAGAAAGCCGGTGCGCTATGACAAAAGAAGTGCGCCCTGCAGTAAGCTTGTCCATTGCCTGCTGGATAAGATGTTCCGTTCTTGTATCAACAGAGCTTGTTGCTTCGTCAAGAATAAGCATCGGGGCGTTTTGAATCATCGCACGGGCGATAGTGACAAGCTGTTTCTGCCCCTGCGACAGGTTTGCTTTTTCATTAAGGGGCGTATCGTAACCCTGCGGCAAAGTCCTTATAAAATGATGAAGCCCGACAGCCTTGCATGCAGCCTTTACCTGCTCATCTGTCACACCTTCTTTGCAATAGACAACATTTTCCCTGATTGTACCCTCGAACAGCCATGTATCCTGCAGCACCATGCAGAACTGTTCATGTACATTTCCCCGCGGAACGCTGCTTATCGGAATGCCGTCCAGCAGGATTTCCCCGCTGTTTAAATCATAAAAGCTCATCAGCAGATTGACGATTGTAGTTTTTCCCGCTCCTGTAGGACCTACAATCGCGATTTTCTGCCCTGCTTTAACAAGAGCGGAAAAATCATGAATGACGGTTTTCTCCGGAACATAACCGAACTTCAAATGACGGAATTCAATACTGCCTTTAACTTCGGCAAGTTTATTTGTCTTACCGCTTTCGTCCCCCATTTCTTCTTCTTCGTAGAATTCAAACACGCGCTCGCTCGCCGCCGCGATGCGCTGAAGGCTCTGGAAAACCTGGGCAAGCTGAGACAGCGGCTGGGTAAAAAGACGGATGTAAATCATAAACGCGACAATTACGCCGAAGGTAATCGTCCCGTTCATGGCCAAAACCGCGCCAATGACGCAGACCGCGACATAGCCGAAGTTCCCGATAAACTGCATAAAAGGCATCATAAGCCCCGAGAGGAACTGGCTCTTCCAGCCGCTGTCATAAAGGCTGATGTTTACTTTTTCAAAAACGCGTTTTGCCTCGCCTCCGGCGTTATACGCCTTAACTACATTATGGCCTGAATAGATTTCCTCAACATGGCCGTTGACCTCTCCCAGGTTTTTCTGCTGGCGCACAAAATATTTCTGGGATGTTTTCATAATGCCGCCCATGAAAGCGAATCCAAACGCGCTTGTTATTATCGCGGTCAGCGCCATGATCCAGTTATTGTAAAACATCATAATGACAGAGCCCGTAATCATTGTAACGGATGTCACCAGGCTGCCGATGCTTTGATTCAGGGTAACACCGACAGCGTCAACATCGTTTGTTACGCGGCTGAGCACGTCGCCGAAACTTGTCTTGTCAAAATATTTTAACGGCAGCCTGTTGATTTTCTGCGATATTCCTGTACGCATTTTCCGGCTGATTCTCTGCGCGATTGTCGCCATCATATAGCCTTGAATAAAATTGATAAAGGCGGACGCAGAATAAAACACAACAAGTAAAAGCGCGATACTCCTGACGGCGGTAAGGTCAATTGCGCCCAACACAGGCAAGCCGTTGATAATTGCGGGCATTCCCTTCATGATTTCATTTGTCATTTCCTTTAATTTATCAGGGCCGATAATCTGCAGCACTGTACCGATTGCCGCAAGCAGCATTGCGATTATCACAACAGGAAGATAGCTTTTACAGTAGCCAATGAGCTTACCCATTGTTTTTCTAAAATCTTTCGGCTTCTCGATGACGCCCATTCCCGGGCCTCCCATCGGGCCCCTTTGCCTTGCCATTGGTCTTGCTCTTGATTGATCGCTCATGATGCCGCTCCTGCGAGCTCTTCTTCACTTAACTGGCTCATTGCTATTTGCCTGTAAACCTCGCATGTTTTAAGGAGATCCCTGTGTTTTCCCTTTCCCGCTATTTTGCCTTCGTCAAGAACAACAATTTGGTCAGCGTCCATAATTGTTCCTATGCGCTGCGCCACAATCATGCTGGTAACATCCGCTGTTTCTTTTTTCAGAACGGTTCTAAGAACACGGTCTGTTTTATAATCCAGCGCGGAAAAAGAATCGTCAAAAATATAGATTTCTGGTTTTCTGCATACAGCGCGCGCGATTGAAAGGCGCTGTTTCTGCCCGCCTGATACATTTGTTCCTCCCTGCGAGATTTCAGAGTCTAAACCTTTATCCATTTTTTCTGTAAATTCCGCCGCCTGTGCAATTGAAATTGCCCGTTTTACATCATCCTGTGAATACACGCTTTCGCTGTTTTCCCTTGCGGTCCCGTTAGCGCCGAACGCTACATTGGTTGAAACTGTCCCCCTGAACAGGACCGCCTTTTGCGGCACATAACCGATTTTATTGCGAAGCGATTCCTGCGTGTATTCGCGGATGTCTGTTCCGTCAACTAATATTTCGCCCTTTGTCGCGTCAAAGAAACGCGGCACTAGATTAACAAGGGTTGATTTGCCGCTTCCGGTTGAGCCTATAAAAGCGATTGTCTCTCCCTGCTTTACGGTAAAGCTTACATCTTCCAAAACATAATCAGCTGCGCCGGGATATTTAAAGCTGACATTTTTAAAAACGACCTCCCCGCGAACGTCCTGCGCGCCTTCTGTTTTTACGCCGTCAAGAATAGTCGGTTCTGTTTCAAGTACTTCGTTGATACGTTTCGCCGAAACGCTCGCGCGCGGCAGTATCATGAAGATCATTACCAGCATCATAAAGGACATAATCACAAAGACAGCGTAGCTTGAAAACACGACCATATTTGAAAAAATTGTAAGCCTATCCGTTACCTGCGCCGCGTTAATCAAGTACGCTCCAATCCAATAAATGGCAAGAGACAAACCGCTCATAATAGAACCCATAACAGGCATCATGACAGCCAGCACCCTGCTTATAAAAAGGTGCGTATCGGTAAGTTCTATATTGACTTTCTCAAACTTTTCTTCCTGATAACTTTCTGCGTTATAGGCCCTTACAACGCGAAGCCCTGTCAGATTTTCCCGCGTTACCCGGTTCATGTTATCAATTATCACCTGAAGTTTTTTAAACTTCGGCATGACAAAAATCATTAAAAAACTAATCATTACAAGAACGATGGCGACCGCTACGCCTGTTGTAAATGTCCACTCATAGCCTTTTCCCGCAATTTTTGTAATCGCCCATCCTGCCGTTATCGGAGCTTTTATAACAAGCTGAAGCCCCATTGTTACAAACATTTGAATCTGTGTGATATCGTTGGTGGAGCGGGTAATAAGACTGTCTGTGGAAAAGCGGTTAATCTCTTCCATCGAAAAGGATTCAACCTTGTTAAACAACCGGCTTCGGAGCTGCATGGAAAAAGTTGCTGCAATACGAGCGGCAAGAAAACCCACAGCTACAGCGGCAATCAAGCTTCCAAGCGTACAAAGAAGCATTTTCCCGCCTGCGAGCCAAATGCCGCTTAAAGGGCTTCCCGGAGTTTGAACAAGAATCGTGATTTCGGCCATATAATCCGGTGATTTTAAATCCAGCCAGACCTGCGCCAATATGAAGCCTAAACTAACGAGCGCCATCAGCCACTCTTTAGGCTCCAGATATTTAAAGATTTTAAGCACTAATTACTCCCTGCTGTATAATAACCCAGATTATTAATTATTTATAGGATATAAATCAAAAGAGAAAATCAACATAATTACTAAATATGTTTTCAATTAATTAAAATAATATTTCGGAACAGCCGCCTTAAATTTGATAGATTGACAAGTTAAATGTGTCTTTTATAATTATTCAAAGACGCATAAAAATGAATATTTTTTTTAATTGGACAGTTGATAATTATTTATCGTTAATACTTATTATTGTAATGGCTATAGGCAGTATTTTTGCCTTGTTTCAATGGAATTCTTCCATAAAGATAAGAAGAACAGAGTTCCTGGATGAAATTATAAACAAGCTCTGGTTTGATCCGAATATGGCTAAAACAATGCATACTATAGACAATAATCCCAGCTGGTATACAGAAGAATTCCATAAAGGTTATTCCGATTTAGGATATCAAATAGATAAATTACTTTCATATTTTGATTTTATTTGCTATTTATATTCCATTAAAAACCTGAGTTATAATGAATTTGATGTAATAAAATATGAAATTGACAGAACGTGCGCTTCGCCTTCTGTTCAGGCATATTTATGGAATTTATATCACTTTTCTAATAAAATTGAGGCAGGCTGCTCTTTTATGTATATAATTGATTACGGAATAAAAGAAAAAATTATATGCAGGGAATTTAAAAATAATAATGAGGATTTGTTTAATAAATACTTAAAATTTTGAATAAACATTTTGGCTTTGCATTAACTGTATGATTTACAATAAAATGATGAATTTATCTGAATATTGCCGTAAATCAACCATTTAAATAAAAATATTTTAAAGAATATTTTACAATAATCTGGAAATATTAATTACGGAAAAATTATGCTTTATACGATTTTCAGCTTGTCGGCTATATTTTTAATTTGTATATTATTTAATAAGAGCTGTTTGTTAAGCGGATTCTTAAATGAATATGTTTTAACAAACAGCAGTGCGCATCTTTAATATTCGTTTCAATTATTTAAAACATAATTTAATACTCTCTGTTCCCCATTGGATAAATTGAATCGTTTATGAAGAAGTATAAAAATATACAGGAGTGTTTGCTTTAAACACAAGGAGAAGAGAATGAAATTAAAATTCAAACTAAGCATTATGGTGATCGCAATTGTAGCGGTCATTGTAACGGGAATCGCGGTGCTGCTCTTGCGTGAAGCTGCCAATATCAGCCTTGATTTGAGCATGGAAAATCTTGAACGCACGATCGAAAGGGAAGTCAATTACTGGAAAGGACGGGAAGACGGCCATATCCTGGCGCTGAATACGCTGAGCGCGATAATGGAGGATTTTGAAAGTCTTCCTGTGGAAACAAGGCGTGATCAGCTCGACAGCATGTTAAAAGGCGCTCTGCTTGAAAACGAAAGATGGGGACTGACCTATTCAATCTGGAAACCTAATGCGCTTGACGGCATGGACTCAGAGTACATAGGCAGGGTGGGCTCCGGTCCTACCGGGCAGTACGCCATGACTGTTACCAAAGAAACAGGCAGCGTTACGTACCGCGCCAGTACTGATATTGAAAACACAATGGATCATTTAAACGGTCCTGACGCCAGAAAAGACCGCTTTGATGACCCTGTACCGCTAAGAATAAACGGGAAGGACAGCTTCGGGCTTTTAATACAGGTTCCCATCATACATCCGCGTACAAATGAAGTAATAGGAGCCGTAGGCTGCCTTCTGGATGCCGCTGTTATACAGCCGACACTGCTGCAAACCCTGCAGGAAAACGATAATATCGCACTTATGGTAATGTATTCAAGCAATGGAGACATTCTTGCGCATTTCCTTCCGGAAAGAATAGGCAGGAATATGCTTGATGTTGATGTGGAATACGGCGCTGCCCAACAGGCGGCGTTTAACGCGATTCGAAGCGGTGCGAAATTTTCAGGCGCGTCCTATGATCCGACGCTTAACACAAACATTATAATGTCAATGCATTCATTCCCCATCGGCGAATCGGATCAAACATGGTCTATACTGATAGGCGCTTCTGAATCTCACATTTTAAGACCTGTTAACGAAATTACAAGGTTTACCATTATTCTGGCAGTTATCGCAATCCTTATAGGAGCGGTAATAACATATTTGATATTGAATTATGTTACCAAACCGCTGGTTTCAGTAGCGGACACTCTTAAAGACATATCCGAGGGCGAAGGTGATTTAACAAAATCCATTTCCACAAAATC
>WQSQ01000073.1 GCA_009787775.1 Treponema sp. | reverse complement strand
TGACGGAGAAAATAATATAAATGTAGTTATAGACGGCGTAACTAAAACAATTGTTGTTGTAAAAAAAGATAATAAAATATACATTGATGTGCCCGGCAGAACCGTATATTTACCTGGAGATTCTATATTTATTGAGGTGCCAATAGAAGTACATGTACCCGGAGAGACTATATATATTGAAGTGCCGGTGCCGGGTCCGGCAGAAATTGAATATGTTACAGTAGAAATTAAAGTGCCCGAGTACATTGACAGACCAGTGTACATTGAGAAGGAAGTATTTGTTAAAGTAGAAGTGCCTGGACCAACTGTTATTGTAGAAAAACCTATGCCTCCAGAGATTCTCATGCAGCATATAGAGATAATAAATATAGAATTTATTATTTTTTCGGGAGATCAAACTAAGTATAATTGGCGAAGCGCTTCCGCGACAGGCACTAATGTTACCGAACAAGAACAGAAGTCTAACAATGAAATAGTGAATGGCTTGGTGGAGCAGCTTAAAGAAAATCCTGAATATTTCCTTATACTGCATGGTCATGCTAATCCGGTTTATTTTTCTCAAGCTGAGCTTCTGGAACTAAATCAAATAAGTACCGGACGCGCTGACTCAGTAAGAGATGCTGTCGCATTAGTTTATAATAATGGCGTATTGTCCAATCCAAGTACGCCTCCTCCGTCACAAACAATATTACCGATGACTCCCAATCATGACTTATCAGGCAGAATAACTACAAAGGGTTACGGCGGCGGAAGAAATGTAGCAGGACCTAGTTCTACATACGCGGGGCTTAACCGACGCGTAGAAGCGATTTTATTTACCATAACAACCGATTCTGTAACAAAGCCGGTTGAACCCGTAGATCCTACAGGGAAGAGATAAAAATTTGTGCCGGAGATCATTATGAGAAAGACAGCCAATCTGCCTGCATTGATAATTCTGATTATAATATTCTCCATAACAGCCTGCGATGATCCTGGCGGACAGCAGAGCGTTAATACGGAAAGAGCGCATAAAGGAGATGTTCTTGAAGTCATCGATCAGAAAGTTTGGATACGCAACGGCAATGCAATAAAGTTAAGTCAGACGCATTTACCGTTCAATGAGAACAGAATTATAAAATCGGTTATTCGCACATATTCATCGCCAAACGGCATGTTTATAGGTGATGGAAATATAGCGAACGGCTTTATGGATTTCTCTGTGAATGCTTCAATTGATGAATCCAATTTATTAGAGTGGGATGATTTTAAATATTATTTTCCTACTTTAACCCTTTGGGATGATCATGATGTTGATCCGTCTTCAGTAAAAGGAAACGCAATTTCACTTTTAGCGTATCCTGATGGATCAATTCCTTCATTTAGCAATTATAACGGCATGTTGACAAGGGAGAAATTTACAGGAACGTCTTCTACAATAACCTGCGAGACTATTTTCTATGTATACGTAGATAATGATTGTGTTATTACCGGAAACAAAAGCGAAGGATACAGACCGGGTCAATATTATTACCGTACCAAAGGAAACCTGAGACTTTCTTTAAGAAAAGGCTGGAATATGATTTGCGGGATAGAAACTTACGGCAAGAATTTTAACGGCTCCGCGGAAATATCGCTTGAGATTAAAGATCCATTGCAAAACCCGGAAAATTATAAATGGGTAATACATAATACCGACTAGGAAAACGTTTAAATGACATTTATATTCAGGAGGAACAAATGAAAAGGCTTGTATGTTTTTCTTTTTTCACCGCATTAACAGTTATGCTTTTACTTTCAGGCTGCTTGAGCCTTGGCGGAAGCGGCGCGTCCGGCAAAATTGTTATTTACACATCAATGTATGAAGACGGCATTGAAGCTGTAAAAAAAGAATTAAAGAAACGTTTTCCAGGATGCGATATTGAATTTGTTCAGGGCGGAACAGGTATTATTGAAACCAGAGTCGCTGTTGAAAAAACGCAAGGCAGACTGGGCTGTGATATTCTGATGGTAGCCGAACCAGCCTTTTCACTTGAATTAAAAGGAAACGGGATGCTTCATCCTTTTAAATCAAAGGAAGCTTCGGCTCTTATATTTGATTATGATCCTGAAGGTTACTGGTATCCTGTCAGAGTAAGCAATATGGTGTTGGCTTTTAATTCCGCGAGAAATACGAAGAGCTCGGTTCCCAATTCGTTTAATGATTTTGCCAGTGACTCAAGAGTGAGAGGCGCTGTTTCAATGCGCAATCCGCTCGTTTCAGGAACTACGCTGGCAGCTATGTCCGCACTTATTGATAAATACGGAAACGGGTACATGGACGCTCTTGGCAGACAGAATTTTTTGATAGATTACGGCTCGGATGAAGCCATTACAAGACTGGAAAACGGTTCGTGCAGGGTTGTTATGGTTCTTGAAGAAACAATATTAAGAAAGAGGCAGGAAGGAAATACCAGTCTGGAAGTTATTTATCCAACTGACGGAACAATTGTGATTCCATCTACTATCATGATCGTAAACGACAAGTGGAACGCAAATAAAAATATTCGCGCCGCCGAAGCTATCGCCGAATGGTTTTTAAGCACAGAAGGACAGGCTGCCATTGTTGCCGGCTGGATGCATTCAGTGAGGAAAGATTATCCTGATTCGCCGTTTGATTCCATACCCATCAATCAAATTTTGGAAAACAGCATGCCTGTATCATGGGAGAATGTTTTTAGGCAGAAAAATGATATCAGGCGCAGGTTTGAAGAAATTGTCGCCGGCAGAAGATAATTCAGTTTAGTTAAAAATTTATTATTACTGCTCGTCATTAATTTACGTAGTAAATAATTTACGTAGTCAAAAATTTACGTATATGATATAATTACGGGCAATGGGTTTGGGGAACATTTTTCAATCTGTTCAATACAGGATTAAAGCGTTAAATTCGGGTCAGAGGAGATCTCTTGTTTTACTCTGTACCGGTGTCTTTGTATTTATATTGATTCTTTCCGTTGTAATTTCGATGTGCAGTTCAAGCAATGAAATGTATTCGGACAGCAGCAAAGAAAAAATGTTTTATTCGCCGATACCTGCTGAAGAGCTGTTTCTGCCTGATGAACCCAACTATGTTCCCGGAGTGCTTCTTGATCGGGAGCAGAAATCAAGCTGGACAATAGAAGACGCGCGCCGGTATTGGCAGGATCCGTTAGGAGCAGACGAACAAAAATGGCGTGATAGAATTGAGAAAGTGATAGATGATTATTTGGAGCGTGTTCCATGAAAAAAATAATCATTTTTATCTCTCTGGCTTTTTTATTTTTTTCCTGTTCCAGTTATCCCAATATTCCTGTTACTCCTTTTACACCCGCTGCTCCAGTTGCGCCTGCTACGCCTGTCAGTACACCTGAACCTGTTGTTGTTTCTGAAACTCAGGAAGAAGAACCTGTTGATATATCTGAAGAAGCCGATACTGATGAAACCGCTGATGTTCCCGTATTAACAGAAGAACAAAACATTGAAGAGCGGCGTGCAGAAGTATCAGCGGTAACAGTAACACCGTCTGCTCCTGCGGTTACTCAGGATCAAAGCAGAAATGAAACGCCTGTATTAAGGGAAGAAACGCATGGTGATGACGGGTTCAATGAATTTGATATGGATATTACCGGATATATTTCCGCTATCTCTGAAGATGTTTTGAATTCCGAACCTTCTGACGCTTCCGTTTCTGCTGAAGTTCCCGCTGTTATACCGCCTGCAGCTGCGCAAACTACGCAGCCTCAGCAGCAGCCTCAGCAACAGCAGACGCAGCCTCCTCAGACGCAAGGGCAAACGCAGACTCGCCCTCAGGCGCAGACGCAACAACAGCAAACTAGACCGCCTGCTCAATCGCAGCAACAGCAACCACAGCAGCAGCAACCACAGCAACAGCAACCACAGCAACAGCAACCACAGCAACAGCAGCAACAGCAGCCGCAGCAACAACAACAGCCTCCGGTTGCGGAAGAAACAGTTCCTCCAAGCGATGGACTTTCCGCTGAACAGCAGCGCCGAGAAACAGTGAGACCGGATTTTCCATCCGGTCCGGCGACAAGACTTGATTCATTGGCGCAAATGGGAATGACTCCTCTTGACAGTGAAATTATTTATTCGCGGATAGTACGCGCTACTGTCGGACAAATTGTTGAAATACCTTTCCGGGGAACCGGCTGGGTATATTTGGGAGAACTCGCGAGCAGGAGAGGCATTGTTTATAATTCACGGAGAAATGATCCTGAGGGACAAAGTTTTATTTTTACTCTGGAAGAAGCCGGCGTTTATTCATTAAAATTTTACCGTCAGGATTTTATCAGAGATTTTATTATTAATGATCATGTTCAGGTGATCGTCGGAGAATCTCAGGCGGCAGGAGCCGGCTGGTTTGGTCCTCCTGTTGATCGCGGCAGAGTGATCGCCCAGCCGCGCTGGCCTTCCGCTGCTGAAGAAGCGCAAATACGAAGCGGAAATCGATCTGCGCCGGAACCTGTGATAAGCGGCGCTCAGCCTCAGCAGAGTACAGCGCAAACAGCGGCTCCTTCGCAGCCTGCGTCTTCGCCAAGCGCGGCATCGCAAGTAACTCAGCAGCAATCCGCAAGCAGACCGGAAAGAACATCACCGCCTGATTCCGCACAATCTCCCGCGCAAAGTGCAGCGCAGCTCCCCGCGCAAAGTGCTGTTAATGCAAACGATGTTCAGCCTGCGCAAAATGCAGCGCAGCTCCCCGCACAAAGTGCAGCGCAGCCTCCCGTGCAGGAGACTGCACCGCAAAGCGCGTCAAGGTTAAGCCCTGATGTTCTAATTAAAAACGCCAATGAATCTTTTGAAGCCGGAAATATTCCCGAAGCAATCGCGCTTTTAAATCAATTTATGCGTGATTATCCTAACGGAAGCGATGAAGTATACTGGCTCTTGGGTCAATTTTATGAAGCGAACAGTTCAAGCAGAAACATACTTCTTTCTATTGATTATTACCGCCGTCTTTTAAATGAATATCCTCAAAGCAGACGCTTGAATGACGCGCGGAGAAGAATCGCGTACCTGGAAAGATTTTATATTAATATTCAGTAATGGGAATTTAAATATCACTCCCACTCAATCGTAGCAGGCGGCTTGCTTGAGATATCATAAGTGACGCGTCCCACTTCTTTAACAGAGTTAGTAATGCGCGTTGAGATTTCCAGTAAATCGCGCGATTCAAACGGGTAGACATCGGCGGTCATGCCGTCGCTGCTTATAATGGCGCGTAACGCAAGAACATAGCCGTATTTTCGCTCGTCTCCCGCGACGCCGACTGAGCGTAAAGGGAGAAGGATTGCGAATGCCTGCCAGATGTCGTCATAGAGACTGATTTCAATGTCTGCGCCGGATGATGCGTTTAACGTGCCTTTTCCCGCAATGAGAGCATTGCCGACAGGATTTTTTGTCTTGCGCGATTTTAATTCTTCTATAAAAATTGCGTCTGCTTCGCGCAAAATATCGCACTTGTCTTTGCTTACTTCGCCTAATATACGCGTCGCAAGCCCGGGACCGGGAAATGGATGGCGGCGGATTGCGTCTTCGTCTACGCCGAGAAAGCGTCCAAGGCGGCGCACTTCGTCTTTGTAGAGTTTATCCAAAGGCTCAATAATTTTTCCCGCTTTGCGTTTTGCGTCTACAAGAGGGCTGCCTACATTGTGATGACTTTTTATAACGTGCGCTTTTTTTCCTATGCCTTTTCCGCTCTCGATTAAATCGGTGTAAAGCGTGCCTTGAGCAAGTAAATAATTTTCGGGGAGTTTAAGGCGCGAGACTTCCCGCTCCTGTATCGTTATAAATAAATCGCCGATTGTTTTGCGTTTTTCTTCAGGATCGGTCTTTCCTTTAAGCGCGGATAAAAATTCGTCTTCGCACATTATCACATGTATATTTTTCGCGCCCAGTTTTCCAAGAATCGCGCGGACATTTTCAGTTTCATTTTTGCGCATGAGACCTGTATCCATGTACATTAAATGCACCTGTTCAGGGTTAAGCGCTTTAAAAAGAGCCGCGCCCGCGACAGTTGAATCAACTCCGCCTGAAATCAAAAGCAGCACGGGATTTTCTCCTGCGCGTTCTTTTAATGTTGTATTTAATTCTTCTATATAGTGTTCCATGCTCCAGCTTTTTTCACAATTGCAGACATTAAATACAAACGCGCCGAGAATGTTATCACCGTCTTCGCAGTGCGTAACTTCAGGGTGAAACTGTAGCCCAAACCACGGCTTGTCATCAT
>WQSQ01000072.1 GCA_009787775.1 Treponema sp. | reverse complement strand
ATAACAAATCATATTGTATTCATTTTTATTGTAATCGTAAATACAATCTGCTGGGCCGGAGGCATTTATATCGCGCAGTTTAACGGCGCGAATAACGCTGACGGAATGAAGAACGCGTACAGCTTTAAGGTGATCTTCGCATTCGGCATGGCGGTCCTGGCTTTTATTCTGAGCAGGGCAGTTCCGCAGCAGATACTCGGTTTGCTGACAACAAATAACGCGGCGCAGACAGAAATAGTTATCGCAGGAAACACATATCTTAATATTGTTTCATGGGCGTTTTTTCCGATGGCAATTTCAATGTCAATCGCGACAAGTTTCCGTGAAATCGCAAAGCCGAAAATTCCCCTGATAATTTCAGGAACAACAGCTTTAATCAATACATTCGCAAACTGGGTTTTAATTTACGGCAATCTGGGAGCGCCGCGCCTTGAAGTCGCCGGAGCTGCGTACTCCACTTTAATTGCGCGTATTTTTGAAGTATCGGCGTTTTTAATATACGCGGCCGCGGCAAAAGCTCCGTTTTTCGCAAATTTAAAAAAATTATTTTTAATAAAGAAAAAACTGATAATAGAAATTCTTGGAAAATCGGTTATGATATTCGCTTCGGAAATATCATGGATTACATCAGAAACATTGATGATCGCAATGTATAACAGAAGGGGCGGAGCCGAAGTAGTGGCGGGAATGGCTGCAGGCTGGACTATCGCTAACATTTTTTTTCTTCTATTCGGAGGACTTTCCATCGCGTCCAGTATTTTGGTAGGTGGAGCGCTGGGAGCAGGTAAACTTGATGATGCGAAACAGCGCGCCGGATGGATAAAATGGGGCAGCGCGGCGGCGGGATTATTTCTCGCGATACCCGGTTTTCTATTTGTCTCTTTTCTTGTTCCGCTTGTTTTTCAGAACTTAAGCGCAGGCGCAAGAGCGAATACGCTGGGGCTTGTATTTGTAATTCTTGCGTATCTGCCGTTATGGTGCTATTTAAACAGCCAGTTCGCGATTTCCCGGGCCGGAGGAGATACGGCCATGGGTATGTACACAGACCTTTCTGTAAATACGCTGCTTTTCATGCCCGGCTCCGTTCTTCTTTCTTTTTTCACAAATCTTGCACCTGTGACAATGTTCGCGGCGTTAAAACTTACGGATATAGTTAAAATCTTTATCGCGCGTCATCTTCTTCGTAAAGAAAAGTGGGTAAAGAATCTGACTGTGACGCATTAGCTGAAAATACTTCTTCAATGCCTTTATCCGAAAGTGAGAAAATCCTCTTTGCTTTTTTAATTGTAGAAAGCCTGTGAGCGATGATAAGAACCGTCCTGTCTTTTATAAAGTTCTCTATACTGTCGTGAATAGCCTTCTCACTTTCATAATCAATGGAACTTGTCGCCTCATCAAAAATATTAACAGGAGGATCTTTAAGAATAGCGCGGGCAATGGAAAGCCGCTGCCTCTGCCCTCCTGATAACCTGATGCCGCGCTGGCCGATTTCCGTATTATATCCTTAAGAAAGGAATTTCCTGAATTTATAAAACCGGGGATGGCTTTGATTATCTCCGGTTTTATTATAAGTATCCGACATTGCTTTCCTCCGGAAAATTGCGGATGATATTACTCTCCGTCTTTGCCAATAAGTTTTAAAAGAGTATGTTCTATACCCAATTGTGTCATTAATTTTCGTATATCTTCTCTGTAATTTTTTTTATGGCCTGTATAACGGGCGCGTATCATCGCGTTCTTGGGCGTATTTTCCTCTCCTATAAATTCGACAACATCAACATAATAACCGCTGTCACTTAATATTTCACAGCGGATACAATCCGTAAGTAATGCTGAAAAACGCTCCTTAAAAAGCCCGTAACGCAGAAAAAACGGGTATATATCAGTATGGTTTGTATTAACGCAGTGTTTTAACTGCGAGTTAACTTCCTGCTGGCAGCAGGGAACGCAGAAAACATGCTTAACATTGTTTTTTACTGCGTAATGCAATGCATGATCAGTTGCGGTATCACATGCGTGAAGCGTAATGATCATATCGGCATTTTCATGATGCGGCGCAATTCTTGACACATCGCCTTCCAAAAATTCAAGATTATTATATTTGTATTTACTCGCTACATTATTGCAAAAATCGACGGCGTATTTATCTTTATCATAACCTGTTATTTTAACATTTATATTTTTTATGAATCTGAAATAATAAAATAAAATAAATGTTAAATATGATTTACCGCAGCCAAACTCAACAATATTCAGCGTATCATTAATATCATCGCCCATGCCGGAAATAATATTTTTCAGGAAACTGTTAATCTGTTTAAATTTATAATATTTGGTTTTTATTATATGAAAATCTTCCGTAAAAACACCCAAATCAACAAGCGGCAATATATTCATTCCCTCTTTAAGCAGGTAATTTTTCTCATTGTCGTGATTAAGCGAAGGCCTGGAAGATACACTCGCCGCGACGTTGGCTGTTTTTGTCATGGAAAGCTTATTCTTCCTTGATATACGATACGCGGCAACATGATTTACAGTAATTATATAAATTTGCCTGTATTGGTTTTCATCAATAAGCCTTTCCAGAAAAACACGCAAGCCGGATTCAGATATGTTTTCGTGAAAAGCGGAGTTATCGATAATTTTTTCGCATTGCCATGCTTTATTTTTCTTTAACAAAACCGGTTTTATAACCGATTTCTGCGCGCCTTTTCCCGGCAAAGAAAACACAATCTTTATCAATTCCTGATGCGCTGTTCTGAGAATTGCGTCAATTACTTCCTTGTAGATAAATATCTCTCCGTTGCTGCTTATCGCTGATGCCATTTTATCACCGTTATATAATATAAATCAAACATTCCTTGACATATCAAATTTTGTCTATTATTCTTAATAAAATACAAAATTTATGCTCATTTACATAATAAATAAGGAGAGAATAAAATGAAGTTGAAAATTAAGCTGAGTATTCTTGTGATTGCCATTTTAATTGCCATTGTAGCAGGACTCTCGATAATAATGTTAACTCAGGCTTCAGACATTGTAATAGACCTGAACTTAAAAATAATAGAATTCCTGTCCGGAGAGAAGGCTGAGTTCTGGAAAGGCAGGCAGGACACCCATTTCTCAATGCTGAATTCATTGGCGGAAATAATGAGCGATTATGAAGTAATAAGTCCGGAAGAACGCCGTGATTTTTTTGACAATATGATTAAAGGAATTATGACATCCAGACCAGAATATTTACAGCTTTACACTGTATGGAAACCAAACGCGGTTGACGGCCTGGATGCCCAAATGATCGGACGTCCCGGTTCTACCCCCACAGGGCAGTATGCCATGGCAGTTACAAGGGAAAGCGGACAGATTGCTGTCCGGGCTACTTCCGATTTAGACGCTGCAATAACATATTTGAATACGGTCAATCCACGCGCTCCAAAAGACCGGGTAGAACCTCCTTTTCTTAGAGACAACAATTACTTGCTAAGATTTATGGTTCCTGTCATTTGCCCGAGAACCATGCAGGCGGTGGGGGCTGTCGGCCTACTAATGTATACAAATCAAATGCAGCCATTACTCGAAAGTACAGTTAAAGCAAACGAAGAAGTATCCGCAATGGCAATTTACACAAACAACGGAACTATTTTAGCGCATACATATCCTGACCGGATTGGAAAAAACATTGTAGATGTAGATACATTTTATGGCGAATATTTACAGGCGGCGCGTCAGGCTGTCGCTAATGGGGAAGATTTTTCCTGTTTCACCTACTCGGCCGTAATGAGGACAAATTTGGAGGTATTTATTTCACCTCTAAAAATTGGCGAATCAGACGTGACGTGGTCTGTTATGATTGCGGCGCGTGAAGATTATGTTTTATCCGAAGTTAATGATTTAACGCTGTTTACAACCATTCTCGCTTTTATAATTATAGCGGCTGTAGCGGTAGTAATTTATTTTGTCCTGCATTTTACAATGATGCCTATCATCAATGTTACAGCCACATTAAAAGACATCGCCCACGGCGAAGGTGATTTGACGGTCAGAATCGCTGAAAAAGGAAAGGACGAAATTACTGAACTTTCCAGATACTTTAATCAAACCATTGAAAAGATTAAAAATCTTATGATAGTGATCAGAAAAGAAGCGGATAAATTATCCGAGATTGGCAATGATCTTGCAAGCAATATGAATGAAACCGCCGCCGCTGTTAACGAAATAACCGCGAATATTCAAAGCATAAAAGTGCGGGTAATCAATCAGAGCGCAAGCGTTACTGAAACAAACGCGACGATGGAACAGGTTACTATAAATATCAACAAGTTAAACGGCAATATTGAAAACCAGACATCGCATGTCTCGCAGGCATCAGCCGCAATTGAGCAGATGGTAGCGAATATATCCTCGGTAACAGAAACCCTTATCAAGAACGCCGCCAATGTTAAAACATTGACTGACGCCTCAGAAGTAGGAAGAGGCGGCCTTGAGGAAGTATCAGCGGATATTCAGGAGATCGCGCGCGAATCGGAGGGCCTGCTTGAAATCAACTCTGTTATGCAAAACATAGCAAGCCAGACAAACCTGCTTTCAATGAACGCCGCGATCGAAGCCGCGCACGCAGGAGAAGCCGGAAAAGGCTTCGCTGTAGTCGCCGATGAAATCCGCAAGCTCGCCGAGAATTCCAGCAACCAGTCCAAGACCATCGGCAATGTGCTTAAAAAGATAAAAGAATCAATTGATAAGATAACACGCTCCACATCGAATGTATTAACCAGATTCGAGGATATTGATTCAAGCGTGAAAGTAGTAGCGGAACAGGAAGACAATATCCGCCGCGCTATGGAAGAACAGGGCGAAGGTTCCAAGCAGATACTGGAAGGAATAAGCAATGTTAACGTAATTACAAAGCGGGTTCAGTCCGGCTCCCGCGAAATGCTTGACGGTGCAAAGGAAGTAATACAGGAAAGCATCAACCTTGAGAAAGCGACTCAGGAAATTACATCCGGCATGAACGAAATGTCTCAGGGCGCGGATGAAATCAACACGGCGGTAAATCAGGTTAACGAAATCAGCATAAGAAACCGCGAAGGCATTAGCACATTGATAAAAGAAGTATCGCGCTTTAAAGTTGAATAGGAGAAGATTGTACTCCAAAAATGTGACATAATTTTTCATTTTCAATCATGCAAAACAGCGTTTTCAACCCATATATAATGAAGCCTTCTTGTGAAGGTTATCCTTATCTATGGAGATATTTATGTATCTGAACACAAAACACAAGGCAAGCGTTTTCTCGACTCTTTTCAGCGACCCGGAAATATTAAGAGAACTGTACTCGGCTATAGAAGGAGTTGATGTTCCCAAGGACGCTGTTATCAGCATTAATACTTTATCTGATGTTCTTTTCATGGGACAATTAAACGATGTATCGTTTACCATTAACGACCAGCTTGTAGTATTAATAGAGCACCAGTCAACAATTAACAATAACATCCCAATTAGGATGCTGATGTATATTGGGCGCGTATATGAAAAAATTATTGAAAGAGAGAGACTGTATCAAAAGAAACTCGTAAAAATACCCGCTCCTGAGTTTATCGTTCTTTACAACGGAGTAGATCAATTTCCCGATTATAAGAAACTCATTCTTTCAGACGCTTTCATGAATATTAAAGGATTAGAATCAATTGAATCATTGGAACTGGCAGCGCATGTGTATAACATTAACCATGGCCGCAATCCTCAGATGCTTGAAAAGAGTAAAAACCTTGACGATTACAGCATCTTTATCGCAAAGATACGGGAGTACCGAAAAGAATTATCGCTTGAAGAATCTGTAAAAGCTGCGATAAAATACTGTATAGGGAATGAAGTACTAAAAGAATTCTTTAAGGAGCATAGTTCGGAGGTAATCAATATGTTAACAGAAGAACCCAGCATGGATGAGATAATTGAAATAAGGCTTCAGGAAGCACTTGAGGAAATTCGCGAGGAAAGCCTGGAGGAGGGACTCGAACAAGGACTCGAACGGGGTCGTGAAGAAGGCCGTGAAGAAGGATTTGTAACCGGCAGAGAAAAAACAGCGCGCAATCTTATTGGAATGGGCATGTCTATCAATGATATTGCCAGAGCAACAGAGCTCCCTATTGAAAGAGTGCGCTATCTGGCATCAGGAACGTCATAGCCGCTAAAACCTTTGCGCCGCCATTACCCCCTCTCCAAGCCAGGCCTTGCAGTGCACCTTGCCGCCATGTTCTTTGCTTCACGCTCCTTTTCGTGTTATATTTAAAACGTGACCACTACACGAACTGTTGAAATTCCGGCTGATCGCCGTATTACTATTGAAGTTCCCCGTGAAGTGCCGGCAGGTAGAGTCGTTCTCACTTTTACACCGGCTTCTGAAGCTGAAAACCCGAAGTATAATGCTAAAGCTCTGACCGCAATAGCAGAAGCCGAAGCGATCATAAAAGGAGAAATTTCGGCAAATTGGCATAAACCCAAAGAGCTCGAAAAAGTTTGGAAAGAGACGCTGGAAGATTAACCAGTGCTTGACTTT
>WQSQ01000071.1 GCA_009787775.1 Treponema sp. | reverse complement strand
TCAAAACCATAACGCGCTTTTCCCGCGAGCGCTTTAACTCTTGGATTTTCCTGTATGTTCTGTAAAAGTTCCGGCTGCCTGTCGTCAAACTTTTCAATTTTACGGTTGGAAAACATTACAGACTCAATAAACGCTCCTGTAAGCCTTGGAGAGATTTCGTCATTAACCGCAAGTTTTACAACTTCTAAAAGTTTTGCTTTTATGCTTTCACGTAACGCGTCAAGTTCGCTCTTTTTTACGGCATTGTTTTCGATTAAGTATGCGCCGTATTCTTCGATTGAATCATTTTCCTGCCAGAGTTTTATCTCTTCGGGCGTTCTGTAGCTTGAAGCGTCAGAAGGGGAGTGGCCTGATATTCTGTAAGTAAGGGTATCGAGAAGAACCGGACCTTTTCCTTCAAGGAGAATTTCCTTCTTACGCTTTACCGCTTCCGCAACGGCAAGCGGATTGTAGCCGTCAACGCGCTCTGAGTGCATATTTTCGGGATTAACGCCCGCGCCGACACGCGCCATGATACCGTAACCCATTGTCTCCCCTGATGTCTGTCCTCCCATTCCGTAAAAATTGTTAAAGAAGTTAAAGAGGATAGGAGGAGCTCCGTTACATACAGTTCCCTTTATTTGTTCCGAGTCATTAGGCCATAAAGTCCTGTATTGATCCATGGCGGATAACATCATCGCTTCCCACACAGGGCCGCATCCCATTGACGCGTCTCCGATGTTGGCGATAACAATCCCCGGCTTTTTATTAATTCTTTTGTAAAGCGCGCTTCCTGCGGCGATATCCGCCGAGCCGCCGACAATCGCGTTATTGGGCATTGAACCGAAAGGGGTAAAGAACGCGTGCATTGAGCCGCCAAGACCCCTGTTAATACCGGCTTTACGCGCGAATAATTCCGCTAACGTCCCGTAAAGGATAAAGTTCTCGCCAAGGCCGCGCAGGTTTTTGTATGGAATCTTTTCAGCGATACTTAAGGTCTCGCCTTCAAGGTAATTCTTCATTATTTCTTCAAGCCTTTTTTCAGCTTCTTTGTTTTGTGTCAGCTGCCATAAAGCGGAGAAACATTTTGCGATTATCTCGCCGTGGCTTCTGTGGCTTCCGAAAATATAGTCATCTGTTGTCAGGTTAACGCACTGCCCGACAGCGGAGGCTTCCTGTCCCATTGAAAGATGAGCCGGCCCTTTGTGGTTGTACTCAATGTTGTTCCACACGCCTTGAGTTTTAAATGTGTTAAGCATTGTCTCAAATTCACGGATTACCGCCATGTCGTACCAGATTTGCACGAGACGTTCTTTTCCGTAGGTTTCTGCTTCTTTTTTAAAATCGCTTTTGTACTGATTAACAGGTATGTCCCTGATTTTCAGGATTTGGCTTTTACGTACTTCCTTTGGATCAACTACGATTGATTTTGGCATATATTACTCCTTATATTTCCCATACCGCGTCGCTGATAAGCTCGCTGACAGTAGGGTGCGGGAAAATTAACTGCTTAACATCTTCTACGCGGAACTCATGTTCAATGAGAGCCGCTCCTCCCCAGATAAACTCAGGCGAATAGCTGCCGACGGCATGTATGCCGAGGATTCGTCTGTTTTTCGCGTCTGCGATTACTTTAACCGCTCCATGAGAGATGAATGTATTTTCCGCGATAAAACGTCCTGACATTTTAGATGGAAGGCTCGCTTTTAGGATTTTTTTCCCTTTGGCGTCAGCTTCCTGTTCTGTTATGCCGACACCCGCAGCTTCTGTAATGCCGTATACGGCCCACGGAATAGCATCGTAACGCATTCTGTTATGTGAATTTATTTTTGCCTTGTCGTCAAGGACGGCAATGATATCTTCGGCGGCAACTTCTCCCATCCTGTACGCGCAGTGGGCAAGAAGGCTTTTTCCTGTTACATCTCCCGCCGCCCAGATTCCGGGAATATTTGTGCGCATATAATCATCAACATCAACTGCGCCTCTGTGTATGCTGATTCCTGAAGCGCCCGCTCCCCATGTATCAATTACAGGCCGTCTTCCCGCAGCCATTAAAATTAAATCGGAGGATAATATTTCCTGTTTGCCGTCCTTTGCAATAAAATGGACAGAAGAGCCTTCTGTTTTTTCTACCTTGCAGCCAAGTTTAAAATCGACTCCCTTCATTGCCTTGCGGAGAATAGGAGAGAGTTCCTTATCCATAAAGGGAATTATCTCGTCCATCATTTCAATAATAGTAACTTTGCTTCCCAGAGAGGAATAAAGCCCTGCGAATTCAATACCGATTACTCCGCCTCCGATTATCGCGAGATTCTTTGGAACGGCTTCTATTGACAATAGGGCGGAGGAGTCAACTACAAGGGGATTGCCTTTAACGCCGGGAATCGGAGGAATTACAGGAGTTGAGCCTGCGCAAACAAGGACTGCTTTCCCTTCATGCACGCTTTCTTCTCCGTTAGGTGAAGCTGATTTCACCTTCGCAGGTCTTTCTCCGGAAGGCGGAAGGACAATAACTGCGGTTCCGTTAACTGCTTCAACACCGAAACGTTTCATCTGCCCTTCAACGCCGCTTCTCAGCTTTGATACAACTTCGTTTTTCCAGTTTTGAACCGCTTTCCAGTCGAAAGAAGCGTCTTTAATGTTAATTCCGAACTTGTGCGCTTCCTTTGCGTGAACATACTGCTTTGCCGAGTTAAGAAGCGTCTTTGTGGGAATACAGCCGATATTAAGGCATGTTCCGCCCATATGCTGCTGTTCAATTAAAAGAACTTTTTTCTTCTCCTGACCAAGTCTTTCCGCCGCAAGATAGCCCGCAGGCCCTCCGCCGATAATAATTACATCAAACATGAAAACTTCCTTCGGATAAAAGCAAATCGATATTCTCTACCGCTTCGCATAACGTTTTTAAAAAACGCGCGGCGGGAGCGCCGTCTACAGCCTGATGATTTATTGTCAGGCTGAACCCGATGTGAGGCGTAAAACTGTAACCGCTTTCCCCGCGCGCTTCTGACGCGGCAGGTTTTAATTCAATGCCGCAGACTCCAAGAATTGCGACTTCGGGAACATTAAGAATGGGAGTAAAACCTGTAATCCCGAATGCGCCAAGATTGGTAACCGTAAAAGTAGAACCCGTAAGCTCCTGCGGTTTTACGCTTCCTCCCTGACAGGAAGAGGCAAGCCTTTTTGTTTCAGATGAAATCTGATATAAAGACAGCAGGTTCGCGTTTCGAATAACTGGAACCATAAGACCGCGCGGAGTATCAACCGCGACTCCCATATGAACATTTTCAAAGGTTTTTATTGTATCTCCTGTTTTATGCGCGTTCATAAATGAAAAAAGGGGGAGAACCCTTGAAACCGCGTAAACGATTAAATCATTTACTGTTATTTTTAATGATTTGATGTTATCTGGCAGAAATTGAGAAGTCTTCATTCTGGAGCGTATATCCTGAAGCCTTGATACAGGCGCGTACGCGTTAAGTGTAAACTGCGCGGTACCGGACAGGGACTCTGACATTTTATCGGAAATTATCCTGCGTATTCCCTTAACCGGGGTTTCGGTAAATTTATCTTCATTTGATAATAAGGAATGAGAAGCGCTTATATCGTCAGAGGTTATCCGGCCCGCGAATCCTGTGCCGTGCTGACGGACAGCCGCCTTTGCGGCTAACGTAAGCGCGGGACGTTTCTCCAGTGCGGCTGACACATCGCGCTCTATTATTCTCCCTTCAGGGCCTGTGCCGTGTACAGACTCAAGAGGGAGCGCTTCTTTTTCAGCGAGACTGCGCGCTCTGGGAGAAGCGTGAGAATGCGCTGCGTTTAACGCGGAATGGGGAATATACGGAGCGGGATCAGGAATAGAGGCTCCTTTGTTATCAGGAACTTCATCCTTGTTTTCTTCTTTCTTCTGTACTTTGAGCGGGGCTTCTTCTGGAGTTGTCTTATCCAAAGCAGCCTGCCAGTTTTCTCCGGCAGCGCCGATTACCGCGATAGGGGAGAGAACAGGCACATCGTCGCCTGATTCAGAAAGAATCTTCAGTACTGTTCCAGCTTTTCCTGCTGGGATTTCAAACGCGGCCTTATCGGTCTCAACTTCGCAGACCGCCGTTTCCTCTGTTACGCTGTCTCCCTCTTTTACCTTCCAGTCAACGATGATGCACGATTCAACCGTGTTCCCCTGTCGGGGCATTATCAATATATACGCCATATATTCTCCTGTTACGCTCTTTTAATATTTATTCCCGCTTCGCTTAATTCCGATTCTGTCTTTTCTTCCAAACCGCTGTCCGTAAGAATCAAATCCATTGAAGATAACGGCAGCACGTTTATAAAGCCAAACCTTCCATACTTGCTTGAATCTGCCACAAGGACTGTAGTCTGCGCGCGGGCTTTCATCGCTTTTACAATTTCCGCTCCTTCAATAAGATGAGTTGTCATTCCGCGCTCAACTGTAAAGCCGTCTGTGCCGACAAACGCAAGGCGCACATTGACGCGCTCAATTGTTTCAAGCGCGATAGGCCCTACCATCGATTCTGTCGAACGGCGGAACTCGCCGCCCGTCATTGTTATCTGCAAATTGGGGTGCATCCTCGCGTAAGAAAATACAAGGGTCGAGTTTGTGACAATATGGATATCCTGCTTTTCCGCAAGATAGCGGGCTATAAGAGAGGTTGTGGTTCCCGCCTCGATCATGATTACATCGCCGTCTTGTACAAGATTCGCCGCGGCGCGCGCAATTGCGTTCTTTCGTTCGGGAAAAAGGCGCTGCCTTTCAAGGATGACTCTGTGAATTGAAGCCGTCGCGCCGCCTCTTTTCCTGTTAATCCAGCCCTTGTCCTCAAGCTCGCGGAGATCACCCCTTATTGTGACCTCAGATAGACCCAAATCGCGGGCAAGCGCGCCTACAGAAACCGAACCGTCAGCAGAAAGGCGGTCTATTATTATCCGTTCCCGTTCATTAAGCTCAACGCTCATTTATCATTTCCTTTCGGATTACTTTCGTTTCTATTTCGATTGTATGTTATTATAGCTGTAAATGCAAGAGATAATAATAGTTCCTGGTATAACTTGCGTATACTTAAATATAAAAAACCACAGAGAACTCGAACCTGCGATGATTCGCAGCTTCTAGTCCTCTGTGGTTAAAAACAAAGTACGCGAATATGGTCAGATACCGCCGCATTCACACCTGATGACACCATGAAAATATGGTTCCTGACACCAGTGTGTGTCTGCTAATACCATAATCCCGTTAACGGATTATCGGTTTCGCCGTCACTATTCGCTATATACTACAAAGTCACTCCATAAGATAACCGCGCCGCCGTTTGTAAATGTTATGTCCTTGTAAACAACATATTCATCCGGAAGAACGTTGTAGTTTTTTATTGTTAAAACAGCATTTACAAGGGTAAAGTCTTCGTCATATGGTTGTTTAGTATTATTTTCCGCTAACCATATAGTAAAATATATTGCTACTGTTTCACTGCCGTCATCAACTATTTCCCCGCCGCCTTCAGTACCGCCTGGATTTCCAAGAAAAAATCCAAGGTCATACATACTACGAATATCATTATGAAAATCGTCATTAAGTATCGCTGATTCAATGGTCAAACCATCACCATCGTCAAATAAACCAGCAGGGACACCCAAAATAATCAGTGTACTCGGAACTAGAGGTGTAACTTCCAGGCCCGCGCTTGGGGTTCCGGCATTATGCGTACTGTTTTCTTTTGAACGCGCGAAAATGTAATAGGTAGTCCCTAATGTCAATTCTGTGAAGGTTGTGCTGTTCTGCCATACTGAGGGAGCTGAACTTATTGCGTATTCAACCGTCTGTCCGTTACCTGGTGCTTCTACAGCGTCCACGGTAATACTGTTGGAGGTTACTTCTTCTAATACCGGTTTATTGACAGCCGCGCCGGCCAATTTGTTAACTTCTAAGCCTGCGCTTGGGATTCCGGCATTATACGTATCGTTTTCTTTTGAACGCGCGAAAATGTAGTATGCGGCAACTGGAGCCAAACCGGAGAATGTTGTGCTGTCCTGCCAGGCTATGGGCGGTGTATTGCTTGTATTTATTCCGTATTCAACTGTCTGTCCGTTACCGGGTGCTGCTACCGCATTCACGGTAATGCTATTGGTTGATTTAACGTTTAATACCGGTGTGCCGACAACCGCGCCCGCCAGCTTGCCGCTTGGATTTGTTGTAACCTGATAACCCTCGCTTGGGGTTCCGGCATTATGCGTATCGTCTTCTTTCGAACGGGCGAAAATGTAGTAATCAGTTTCAGGGTCCAGGTTTGAGAATGTTAATTCCTCCTGCCACGAAGCTACAGTACTGGCGTCGTTTGATGTACTTATCCCGTATTCAACTGTCTGTCCGTTACCCGGGGCTTCTACAGCGCTTACGGTAACACTGTTACTGGTTACATCAGCTGATTCCGGTGCGCCGACCGCTGCGCCTGGATCTTTACCGGAGCTGACTATGTTTACAGTATCCAGCTCAGGAATTGATATTCTGCCTCCGACGCCGTTATCGCAGGACGCAAGAGCAAACCCTGCCAGCAGCGCAATGACAGTAATCCCGATAATTCTTAGTGCGTTTTTCATATAACACTCCTTACTTCCATGACGCCTTAGAAGGGCTAATCACGGCCAACTTACCGCTTAAAAGCGGTTTGCTCCAACGGAGCAATGTAAAAGGCAGAAAGCCTGCCTGCTATACCCGAACAAAGAGAAAAGAATATTGACTGTATTAATAAAAAACTGACGTTTAAATAGCTGGGGGGGGG
>WQSQ01000070.1 GCA_009787775.1 Treponema sp. | reverse complement strand
GAGACGGTCATGGAATGGCTTCCGCTCCTTGATGAGGATATGGAAGTATACAACCGGAAATATAAAACCGGCGCAAAAGCCCGAAGCAAGATCAAAAAAGGCTGGCGGCTGGAAACAAAGAATTAAAAATATGTATTATTCTCTCCTACCGTTATCGGCGTAAAAAAATAGTACAGCGATCAGGTAATGAAGTTGGGAATATGGGCGTTATGTGAAAACTTGGATATTCCTTGTAATGCCTTGCCAATTTGCCCCAGAAGAATAGCAATGTTAGGGGGATACGATCCCCCTAGACCCCCGATCTGGTTTTTCTAAGAGCAACCAACAGAGCAAAGTCCGGGGCGATTATATTTCTTCCCCATTTTTAGTTGTGAAATAGTATCGGTGTTCCTCATGCCAAGATGCTCCTAAGTGTTTTCCGATAATTTGCATTTCCTCAAACGTGAAACTTCCCATTTTCATTTTCCTTGAAAAGTTTTGAGGTTTTACACCTAAGAGATCGGCTATATCCTTTTCATTCACATCTGCCCGTCTGCCAAGTAGGGCGCGGATTTTTGCTGTTTTTATGGGTGCTTCCCGTCCTTCCGACTTATTATTTATTTTCTTTGCCATATTACTAATATATACCCTTAATGTACTTATCGTCAACCCCAGATAATTATTTATCTTTTTTTCTTAATATATTATCTTTTTCCATTGATAAGTTATCACAAAAGATGTATATTTAATCATGTAGAGATTATTAAGGAGACAAGAGAATGACAAACAGCGAAATGAAAAGCAAGGTAATGAGCTTGGGTAATCGGCTTACACCTAAAATGGACGGCGATAAATCGGCGGCGTTCTGCAAAGCCTGGGCAATTGTAAAAGCGGGTGGGCTTGAATTAAAAGTAAACGGCGTAACCTTCGGAAAGCGCCAAGAGGCATTGAAAAGACTTGCCGCTTACAATCCAAACCAGATCAGGGCAGTACTTGTACCGGAACCCACAAACCCAAAAGACCCCGCAGCCATTGCCGTAATGGTAGGCATACATAACGGGCGCGGACTTTTCAAGATCGGGTACGTTCCGGCAAATATTACCGCAATAGTTACCGCTATCGGCGGCCAACTTCCGGCACTTCGTGTTGTCTCTGGCACATGGGGCGTTTTTAATAAAACCACTTTCGAGGCGCGTGTTGCTCTGGGCGCGTAAAAAATCACATAACGCCTGAGTTGTATAGCCCCAGAAATAATAACAGTCGGAAAACGGCAAAGGAGATAAAGAAAATGAAAGCACTATCAGAGGGTACGCTTAAAACTAAAACTGAAGCATTGGGCGGTACGCTTGCAATGCCGGACAGGATCGTAACGCTTCCAAAAACATTACGCATAAAAACAAAGAGCGAAGCCATAGATTTAATAGACATCTTGCAAGACGCGGACACCAATTTTCACGGCGGATCATGGGACACAGCCTATAACACATTAAAGACAGCAATCAAAAGGGGGTTAGATAAATGATTTTTGAATATCTAGGGATTACAGTCTACCGCTTTGCCCCGGACTGGTTTATGTTCATGGGGCAGAACTTCCGGGGCTATGCGACATCGGAAAATGAAGCATTGCATTTAATCAATGGTTTTATTGCCGGACAATGCGCATTTTAAGGAGAAAAAATTATGCGAATACTTATTGAAATAATGCCTGAAAGCGAAAAGCATATGTTTCATAACAGGGCTTTTTCTTATGTAAGGGTAGTATCTGGAGCCACAAGAATATTTGAACATTTGAATAATGACGGTTTATTTAATCCGGTATATCTCAATGAACAAACAACACAAGATTGCATCAAGAGTTTTAAGGATTTAACAAAAAAATGTAAAAAAGGGAAATCTATCTCTGACATTTTTCTTTATTACCTTTCCTCATGGTTATGTAAAAAAAGACCGTGGGAAGATAATGATTTGTATTATGAAATGATGGATAAATACGGCGTAACAAATGAAAAGGGGCAAAGATCAATCCCGCTCCATAAATGGTGGGATGGGAGTGTAACAAGATTAATAAATAGTAAAAAGGCGAAAACAGTATGAGCGTATTATCACTACACCCGGACATTGCGGAACGTGTAGAAACCGCAAGACAGATAAACAACAGCAACCCAGGACTTACTTTTACAGAAAAAGATTTTTTACATCACATTTTCATACTGGGCTTACTGGATTATGAATACAGGATACAGCCAAAGATCACAGGGAAATCATATAAGGTTTTCAAGGCAAAATGAATATACATGTCCGGGGCGGTATTGCTCCGGCTATTAAACCGCCGGAAATCCGGCAAGGGGAATTTATAATGAAAACCCAAACAGCGATTTTAACAAAAGATGAACAGAAAATATTAAACAGCTATCGTAAACTTGACAGCGAAAAAAAAGAAGCGGCTGCGTATTACTGCAAATTTTTAATTAATCATAAACAGAAAAAAGAATTTGATTTTCAAACGCTGGCGAATCTGAATCTTGACGGCTTTCTCCATGAAATCGGGTATATAGATTGAGCCTTGCTCTGATATTTCCGGGGTTTATTCCCATACAGGAACGAATCATGACAGACGGCATTATTAACATCGACACCGAACCGGCGCGGCTGCTTGAATTCACGAGCGACAAATTCAATCCCGCTTCATATCTCTGGAAAACAGGCGGCACCATTGTAATCAGTTTCATAATGGCAAAGATAAAAGGCGCGTTCTGCCAACTGATAAAAAACATCACAGCCCAAGGCTTTTATTTTGAGATACCAACACCGAGCAACCGCATGAAGGAGATCGAGGAAAAGCAAGGCTGGCATTATTGCCAAAGAGAGCATGAGGAATTAGGGCTTATTGATTTTCTGACCAATAAGCCAAGCCCCGGAAATACCGGGCAGGAGATAAAGCAATGAATGAATTATCGGAAAACGAAAAATGGGAGCTTGCTGTATTTTTCAAGCGGCTATCATTCAATCTTGTTTTGGAAACAACGGACGGCGGCGCAGATAAAGCCCAGGCGTACAGGATATTAACGGCAATCGACAAACTACAAAAAGAGCTTGCCGACATTGGATATAACCCCCGGTAATGTCCGGGACAAATATTGTTCTGGACTTTATATATAAATACATCAGACGTATAATTAATTGGAGGGTATCAATATGGCTGAAGAAAAGTATCCGGGAGCATATACCAAACATGATCCCAATAAATGGGAATATGATTTTGGCGATACTGAATTCACAGGCGATTTTGACAAACTGCCTCCGAATATTCAGAGAATAGCGAATCAAATTCATAAAGACGCTTTTGGGGATAATGATACAAATCAAAAACAAGACCAATAAAAGGAGTGAGCGGAATGGCAAAAGAAAGAATAATACTGGAATTGGATCACGAGAATTATCCGCTGATACTCCGACAGTACGGCCCGGAGGGAGCGAAAGCACAAGCGGTGTCGATGTGCATAGCCCAAGGTAGACCGATAACAAAAGAAAATCTGGAAGGCTTACTTACGAATTTGGAAGAGGCTCTGGAGGATATTTTCGAGAGTGGCGTGGATGATCCGCAATAAATCTCAATGCCTTTCCCATTATTCAAAACGAGTTAAAAACACATCCACATATATACAGCTTTAAATCATAGACAGAAAACTATATAAAATGGCAGACAAAAAAGGCAGATAAAATTACTTTTCCGTAATCTTGTATCTTCTTGAATAACACAAAATCACTTGATAAAGTAAAAAATATTGATATAATAAGTCTTAATAATACTCAATAGTCTTTAATATGCCGACTTGTGAACTGCTTAAAATCCCCTCCTAGCAATGGGGTATGAGTTCGAGTCTCATCGCCGGCAAAGCATATTTCTTTATGTAATAAGGAATTGTGCAGAACTTCCCAAACAACGGGCGTTCTTAATCATTGCATTATGCGAAAACGACACCTAAGACCGTTTTTCAATGCCGTTTGCAAGGAATAGGACATGAAACGCGCCTTACCGTTTTCTGTGTTCAAAAGGGCAGATCGTCCCTGTTATTCAGTGAAGTTTAAAAATGAATCCACAGGGAATATTATCCCGCAATCAGCACTAGGCAAAAAACTGAAGCGGAGGCAATGAAAACAACCTTCACTTGGCTGCGGGATGGTATACCCCAGAAACGAACATTAATCAAAGTTCAAGACCTGTCATTAAAGGACACAGCGCGAGGACACATTCTTTTTTCAGGAGAACAGAAAGAGCGTTGTGTATTAACACCGGCAGCAGCGCAGGCGCGAATGCAAATAGAGCGCAGCAAGGCGCTTCTGTGAGCATTCCTTGGGTAAATGGCACAGCGAAGTGGGGTACGGGTGGTACGTACTCAAGAAATGGCGCATCACAAGCAGGCGGCAGTGATATTTTACCCCCTCTCAGAGCGGGCAACACAAACGACACGCTTATTGCTGTGCCCAGATGATAGCCTAATACAAGATACGTATTAACAATAGAAACAATGTCAGGTACCGTTTGCATATGCTAATGTTAAGTTCGCAAATATAATTACATTTAATAAAATTACCGCCCATACTGTATTTCGTTTTGTAACCCAAAGGACGGCCGGATAGTTCTGCTATTATATACCCCCAGTCTCCTGCAGAACCTCAGATGAGCTCTTTTCAAATATATGTTTTATAAAATATAATGCTGTTATAAGGAGACTGATATGAAAAAGATAATTTTTATTTTTATATTAACAGCTTTGGTTATATCGTACGCAAGCGCGCAGCAGACAGCGGCGGAGATTACATTCACTTTTACAAGACAAAGCGGATCGGCGAGTAACCAGTACGCGGTATGGATCGAGAACGCGCAGGGGCAGCTTGTAAAAACTCTTTACGCTACACGCTGGACAGCTAACGGAGGTTACCGCTCAAGACCGTCTTCAATTCCTGTCTGGGTAAAACTATCTGACCTTGCCAATATGAGCCGCAGTCAGATTGACGCTGTAAGCAGCGCGACGCCGAGGACAGGAACAGTCACCTACGCATGGGACGGCACCGACTCAAGAGGTGCGGCAGTTCCGCAAGGCAATTATGTGATGGTTCTTGAGGGAACCCTTCGCTGGGAAAATCAGGTTCTCTACCGCGCGCCGTTCCGGCTTGGACAGGGAATGGTATCGCTGCAGGTAAGCGTCGAATATCAGGGAGATTCAACGGCTGAGCGCGGGATGATTTCTGATGTGAGAGTTAGGGTATTGAGGTAGGAGAAAAAATCCTGCTTTATCATATAAAATTACACATTCACTTATTTGGTACTCTTTATTACCCCTGATATACGCTTTCCAAATCCACAAAAATTGAGTATATTTACAATTAGTAGTAATTTGTAACATCGGGGGAATAAAAATGATTAAAAAAATCAAACCATCTTACATTGGCAGCGGACTTCTGACGCTGATCGCAATCTTCATCATGGCGGCGCGTCCTTTTTCCGCTAATCTGAATGACACAGGACAGTTAATGCTGGGGGGTATCCTGATCGCGCTGGGTATCTGGATTTTCAAGCCCTTCAATCTGTCTTTTTCAGCGGGAGGCTTGTTTCTGGCCTTTTTCGCTCTCGCGCTTGGGCTGAGACCTGCGGCTGTGTTTTCCGGTTTCACTCAGTCGTCGATATGGACTCTTGTGCCCGCGCTTTTTTTCGGCTTTACGCTCCAGAAAACCGGTCTTGGCAAAAGAATCGCGATGGCGATCATAAAACTGTTCAAGCCGTCATATTTATCGCTTGTTTTGGCGTGGGTAGTAATTGGCGTAATCCTCAGCTTGTTAACTCCTTCAAGCACCGTCCGCGTCGCGATAATGATACCTATAGCAGTGCAGTGCTGTGAACTGTGTAAACTGGAAAAAGGCTCCAAAGGCAATTCGTTGATTCTTCTGACCGCCTTTGGCATGGCGATTATTCCCGGTTCGGGATGGATGTCAGGCGTGCTTTGGGGGCCGATAATTTCCGGTATGATAAACGCGGTTCCCGGAACTCAGGGGCTTGTAACGTTCAGCAACTGGTTCAGTACTCTTTTTGTTCCGGTGACGATTACAACAGTGCTTCTTATTATAGGCAGTTTACTGCTGCTTAAACCGAAAGAAAAATTGTCAGATAACGCGATTGACAGTATTAAAAATCAGCCTAAAGAAAAAGTCAGCCGCAATGAAATTATTACGGCAATTATTCTAGTTGCTGTTTTCATTTTGTTTCTTACAAATAAAGTACACCGCCTTCCTGACGCCGCTGTTTGTCTTGCAGCAGTCTTTCTTTTCTTTTTAACAGGCGTTCTGGAAGCCAAGGATTTCAATTCAGGCGTCAACTGGGATTTGATCGTTTTCATCGCGATAGCGCTCAGCTTCAGCGCGATTTTTACAGAGACAGGAATATCGCTCTGGCTTGCTGGAATCGTTGTTCCCGCCCTCGCTCCCATCGCCGTTAATCCCTATCTGTTCATGTTTTGCGTAATGGCTTTTGTTTTCCTGTGGAGATTTTTCGATGTCGCCCTCTTCATCCCGACTATAGCAATACTTGTGCCGATACTTCCGTCCATACAGGAAGCGTATAACATCAGCCCGCTTGTTTGGCTTTTTATATTTGTCATGGCGGGTAACTCATTTGTTATGGCTTATCAAAATATGTGGGCGATGATGAGCCGCTCAATTGCAGGGGAGCGCGCGTTTACAAACGGCCACCTGGGCATATACGGTGTTATTTATTTCGCAGCGAGTTTTATAGCTCTGCTTATCGCGATCCCGATGTGGATAAACGCAGGGTTGTTCTGACTAGGAGGAAAAAATGATCAAAGAAGCGATACTATCCCTGTCTAAAAAACAGGATTTGGATTATAAAACAGCGGAAGCAGTCATGCACGAAATTATGACAGGCGAAGCGACTCCCGTTCAGATGAGCGCGTACCTTACCGCTTTAAGTCTGAAAGGTGAAACAACTGATGAGATAACAGCGTCCGCTTCCGG
>WQSQ01000069.1 GCA_009787775.1 Treponema sp. | reverse complement strand
AGCGCGTTAAGCGCCTCGCCTGTTTTCTGCCAAAGAGTCTGACCCCGCGCAGGCTGGTATGCGTTATCTGAAATAATGCGGGAAAGCTGCATTGTTATTGTCGACGCTCCGCTTATCCTCCTGCCGCCCGTTATATTCTGATACAGCGCGCGCATTACGGCAAAAACATCAACTCCCGGATGGCTGTAAAATCTTTTATCTTCTGTAAATACAAAAACATCCTTTACCCTTTGCGGTATCTCATCCGGTTTTTCCCTGCGAAGCCCGTCAGCAAGAGGTGTTATCTGCAATAATATCCCGTAACGGTCATAATAGCGTATACTGTAAGGCCTGGATTGAAACTGCTCCAGCTGCGTATACGGAGTAAAGCGCAATAACAACCAAATAAGCAAAATTATAAATAATATTCCGGAAAATAATATTGCTAATTTGTTTTTTTTATTCAATGGTGTAAATCAATCCCTGGGTACGGCCGAAGATTTCACTTTCGTACATACATTCCGCCTGGGCAGGAGGAGTCGGGTATACGCCTCTTCTTGCGGTGCGGAAAAGGAAACTGACCGTTGTCTCTCCCCTGTAAAATTGATCCCAGAAATACTGAATCTCATTGTCAAATATCGCCTGATGGCTCAGCCATGACCCGCTTCGCGCGCTGTCTCCCGCCGTTTCCTCATAGGAGGCGGTTGTAACAAAAGCCATATCCAGTATTTCCGCGCCTGACGGAACAGGCACGCGAAGAGCCAAATATGCGCGATTCCTTGTTGAAGATACCCGTACTGCCGCCCGGTAGGTTTTTCCGCTTTGAAGAGCCACAGTACCCGCGGCGCCTGATTTGATTTCTGCTCCTGTACTTATGTCGGTAATACTAAGAAAGACTCCGATTCCTTCATCGCGGAAAGACTGAAGCTCCGACGGTATCGCGTAACGAAGAGACGCTGTGTAATAAAGACTGCCTGTTCCGCTTCGGTTAATGCTGAGCTGGTGGATTCTGTCTCTTGCGATATTTTCAAGAACAGCGCCGCTAAAATCATGGGAGGCGGTAACAGGCCTGGCTCCAAGCCCTGAAAATGTCCCCTGCAATAATTGCGCTGCACCTAACGTTATTGATCCTCTTGCATTGATATTGGTCATATCTTCCGCTCTTATTAAAGTGTCAACCGCTGAAAGAACGCGGATTGTTACAGCCGTACTCTGCCAGAGACCTGAGCGCGATGACTCCAGAAGCGAATAAAGCAGGCGAGTATTTATATCATCGTAGGGATACTGCTGCGCGAAAAACTGCAATGTAAGGGCAAGCTGTTCGGTATATCCGCCATAATAACTGTAGCGGTTTCTTTCCAACGGATCTGTAAGGTCAGCGCCTCTTGCGGTCAGCCTGATTAAATTGCGAAGGCGCTGCGCGGTATTTTCAGCTTCCGCGCTCCGGTTCAAAAGACGGTATGTCATTCCTGCAAAGGCAAGGACTGACGGATCAACATTATCGCGGCCCAGGATTTCAGCTAACCTTGACGAGTCTACGCGGACAGAGGTTTCCGTTCTTGAAAGAAGCGCGCAGACATACAGCATGTAAGACTGCAGATAAGACTGATAAACATAACCTGAGGAATTGCTTCTCTGGTTTTGCATATTCTGATATTCACGGTTAAGGTATTCAACAAGACCTGTGATGTTAAGAGAAGATGGCACATTGATATTTTTTTCTTTTGCGATTGCGATAACATGCGCGATCCGCAGGCTTACATAAAAATCCGACAATGTGCTTGTAGGCCAGTACGGAAAACCTCCGTTTGACAATTGAATCTGCGCCCAGCTTCTTAATTCGTTTTCTACTACCCGTTGAGGATTGGTAACTTTGGAGTTTAAACTTAAAGCGTCAAGGTATTCGCCGAAAATGACAAGCGGCATAATCGCGGAGCTTCGCTGTTCAAGGCATCCGTACGGATAATGGAAAAGGTACGTTATTGCCGAATCAAGAAGGCTTAAGCGCGTAGCGTCAAGAGTCAGCGTAAGGCTTCCGACACCGTTATCTGCAAATGAAGGGACAGTAATGCCTTCCGCCGCGAAACTTTCGTAACCGGAAACAGTTCCTGTTGTGGTAACTGTTTCCATTACATAGGGATGTTCTATTATCATTTCGCGGACTAATCTTTCATTTAAAATATCGGAGTTAACAGTAAAGTTAAGCGTAATATTCCCCTGTTTTACCGCCGCCACGTCGAAATACACGACTGCGTTATCGCCGCTTCTTACCGTTACGCGCCTTTCCGCTGTTCCGTCAACAAAAGCCTGCCCCGCGGGTTTTGCAAGCCCGCTTGATTCGTCCTGCGCCAAAGGAGAGCCGATATCAAGCTTTACAGTCACTGTATGAGAAGCGGAATCAAGGTTTGTGATCAATACTCCGGCTTCGGCGGTATCGCGCTCGCGAAGGCGGCGCGGAACAACTTCGCGGACATTTATCCTGTTCTGAGCCGCGATCTCACTTTCCTTGAGAGCAAAAAGATCACCGCGCGCTCCAAAAACAGTTACGCGGTATGTTGTAAGATTATCGGGGAGCCTGAATTTGCACGTAACTTTGCCGCTTGCGTCCGTAATCAGCATCGGTTCAAATACGGCGGTAGGATTAAAGTCTGCTCTCTCTTCCGCTTTGCTGTCGTTTGAATCTCCTCCCATCCGATCCATAACGGCGTAGGTAACAGGATCCATAAGCATGGAGCGGGAATCGCCGCCTGAAACAAAAAGCGGAAACTGATATTCAGAATAAAAATGACTAATAGGGTCGGGAACACGGTAATTAATTAAATCAAGCACGCCCCTGTCTACCGCCATAAGCGACAGTTCAGCGTCCGCGAGAGGGCGGCCGTCCCTTGTCGCGGTAAGCGTCATTGTTACCTCTTCTCCCGGACGGTATGTTTTTTTATCGGTTTGTATGTTAACTGAAAACGCTTTTGTTCTTGGATCTATATTTAATTTTATTATACCGAAATAACCTTTCGGCTTGTCCAAATCCGGAGTTCCGTATTCATGGCCGGGAGGCCCTGATCGCACAGAATAGGAAGAAACCGATACATAGACTACAGGCACAAAGTTACGCGCAATGGGTATGTCAAGAACGGTGACGGATTCGCTGATATAACGGACTTCTTCTGTAAAAATGCCTTCTCTTTCAACAGTGATAAGGTAATATCCCGAAGCAAGCGGGCTTTGCAGCAATATTTGCGCGGTATCGCCTGGTTCATACATTTCCCTGTCAGGAACAAGGCGAATCTCTTCAGCGCTGTTCATGTTCCAGTAGCCGCCCGCGCCTGTAACATAAAAACCCATTTCCGTAAGAACTGTTCTTCCTTCGCTGTCCCTTGAAGTTACGCGCAGCACATGATAACCGGCCGCAGAAGGCTTTACATTGATTGTTCCGCTGTTTCGGATATTAATATTCTGCCCGCTGTCCGTTATCTGCTGAAGTATATATTCATCATTTATATAACCGTATACGCCCCTTTGCTGAACGCGCCGCCATTCCTCGCGGATTAGCTCAACTTTTATCTGTCCTGCTCCGTCTCCGCTCTGTAAAAACAAATTATTATTTTCTGTTTTAACGCCCTGAGTGTTTACAGTTATATAATCGCATGTAAACTCCTGTCCTGCGCGGACAAATCCTGTTACGCTGCTTTTAAGCCCGATATAAAAACTTGCAGGATGCGCCATTACAGACCTGTATGCTGTAATCATCTGATTGCCGATATCCGTAACTCTAGCCTCGGCCTGATATAAATAAGGCGCACCTGTTACCTTGCTGCTGCTTGACGTTTTCAGGCTTAGCGCAGCGCTGCCCTGACCGCTTAACGCTCCTGAGTCTGAGCTGATATAGCGCGTACTGTCCCACGCGCGCATCGGGCCGAAAGTAAATCCCCTTGTGTCCGCGTTATTCGGCGAGAAATAGCCCATTCCTTCGAACCATGCGCTTTCCCAGGAAGCGCCTGATAAACTTCCTCCCGCGAGATAACTTGCCCTTAAGTTTAAATTGATATCGCCGCCCAATATGACGGCTTCCGGCGGAGAGGAAAGAGATGCCTGAAACCTGAGCCTTTCAAAAAACGCTATCGTTACGGGAATTACAGCGACAGATTCATCAATTTCAATTGTTTCTGTTACACGCCTGTATACAAGCCTGTATGAGCCCGGCTCAATATCTTCAGGGATGGTTATGCTTCCGTAAAAACTTCCTGATTCCGTTGTCACATCTTCCAATTCCGCAATCCTTGCAGGTCTGTATGAATTTTCTTCAAGGACAACAGAGTAGTTTCCATGATAAATAGCGTACATGCCAAGCACGCGGGAACGATCCACTCCGCGGAATGTAATTGTTTCTCCCGGCTTATAAAGCCCGCGATCGGTAAACATAAATGCAAGCGGTATTATCTCTTCGGCGCGCTGCGGCGAATTTGACCAGATGTCGTAACGCCATGTGTTATGTGAAGACGGATTGAATACCGCCTTGTCTGTGTCTTTTTGAGCCATTATATAAGGTACATACCAGTAACTGTTTACGTTAGTATTGTTCCTGAGCGAGAGCGAGTTTAAAGTAATAACGGCAAGGCCGTTTGAATCTGTTACAGCTTCACCGTAGTCCGGAAAATCAAGATTATCCGAGGTTTCTACATTACCGTTGGAAAGAAGCGTTACCTTCGCGCCTTCTACAGGCTTTCCTGTTGAAAGGCTTGTAACAAGAACCGCGATTTTATTAAAGCCGTAACGAACAGTCATGCCAAGGTCTGTTACCTGAATACTGAAGGCGTTTTCTATTAATCTTGTCCCTGTAAGAAAAGTTCCGTTTTCCTGCATACGGCTTGTCAGAAGTTCAATATTTGATCTGAAAGCGACAAATCCCTTTCCTTCCTTATTCAGATAGGGCGAAAGATCAATCTGCTCAAAATATTTTACGTTTGGCATTTCAGAGAAAACCGCAAAATTTGATATGTTGGAAAAATTTATATTATTATATCTGCGATCCCTTGATATATACGGATTATTTTCAGTTCCCAGCTGATAAAAAGAAGTCCGCGTGACATTGCTGTATTCAAAAATATAGCGCGGAGGAAACTGCGCCTCCAGCATAACATTGTATCTGTATTCGGGAAAATTAAGCGTACCGGAAGGAGGCGGTTCATCAGGCATTATGATATCGGCAATATACGGAGAGCTCAGCCTTCTGCCGTACACGTCTTCAACAAGCGTGCCGATAGTTATCATGAACCGATCCCTGTAGTTAACAGGCAGGTTGAAAATCCGCAGAGTGTTTCCGTATACTTCGAAATTGTCATTAGTAAAATTCATCGCAGGGGATATTCTTATTCCCTGGCGGATTGTGCTTTCATTAATTCCGTGGCTGAAATAAATTTCAACAAGATTGGCGTATCTGCCGTAGCCTGTTCCTCTGTAGTGAGACGTAACAGTGAAAGGAGCAGGCGTTCTGAAACTGAAAATCTGATCTGTTTCTGTTCCGCGCGTCGCGCCGCGCGATCTTGCGCCCTGTTTTAAAATTACTCTTACCTGTGAGTTAAAAGCGACATTGTCCTGAAGTTCCGCGATAATTTTATATTCATCAATCTGCCTCAGGGTAAACTGTCTGCTGGTTCCTCCCGCTGTAATATCTATATACTGCCTTATGTCGGAAGCCTGTACGGGATAATTAAACAGAAGGCTGATCTGTCTTGCGGCCTGGGGAGGAACATTGTCGTTGTCAAAACGGAAATTGTTATTTACCCTCCACTCTTCGCCGGGTGTAACGCTTCTTATGCCTAGAGCTTCGGTGTTAAAAGTAAAGACGCGTTCTCCTGATATAATGTTCCCGCTTAAGGAAGACGCGTTAGCCGCAACTGTAACAGTATAGGTCTGCTGGCTAAGGCAGGGTTCCGCTCCTTCAAAACTTAAGAAACTCGTCCCGTACCACCGGAATGTTCCCTTAACCGCCGGAGTGATCGTAACCAAGGGCGAGGAGGAACTCTGCTCTCCAAGACTTGCAAGGGGAATCATCGGCTGGGAAAAAATCACATAAACAGAAGGCCTTTGTATCGCCGATGAATAATTTCCTTTCGGCCCCCAGTCAATAACGGTAAGGTCTTCTGTTTCTACCTGAATCCGCCCTTCCAGCGCCGATGTTTGCGCGGCTCTTATCTCCGCAATTCTTGCCTGTTCCCTTGCCGGATCAAAATAGACAGTCTTGTATTCCGTAAGTCTGCGAAGGCCCCCGCCAGATGTAACGCTCTGCCCAGAGCCTGCTGAATCCCCCGCAAGATCAGAGGCGCTGAGAGTATCGTATTCGTTTATTCTTTCCGCTTTTAGCGGGCGGTAATCCAGCGTAAAGGCGGCTTCAATCGCCGCGTCGTTTACAAGCTGCCTGACCGGGTTTCTTGAATTAATGGATGGGGAGAAAGGACTTATAAAGTTCTGCACATTTAAAGGTAAATCAGGAGTTTCATCTATGGTATTACTCTTACAGCCGGAAAAGAGAATTAAAACAAAAATAGATAATACCGCAGGCAGTTTCTTCATCAAATCCCCGGTTATATTGTTACATGAGTAATGATTTACCGCAAGCTGACTGATACCGCTTTTATTATCCGCCTGTGTTGTTTAATTTTGACTTATACAGCGATATAAAAGCCTGTGAAATAAAATAACCGCCGAAAACCACGATGAAACGATCGGTAATATTTACAGGGAGCCGGGAGAGAATGTTCATTACAAGAACAGAGGGAGAGCTTTGGAAAAGCCATTCTTTGAATGCGTCTTCCGCGCTGTAATCTGCTTTGATATTTGCCAGTAATGTGTAAAAAATAAAATCAATTAATCCGCCCAGAATGCTGATCACAACAACAACAGTAATGTATATCAGCATAAGACGCGCTAATACATTTACAAAACCGGCGCGTTTTTTTTCTTCATTTAAACCCTGCTGGTTTACAACAGCGGGCCTTAAAAGAAATATTATGAATACTTCAGCAATACTGCAAATAATAAAGGGATGAATAATGCCGTTT
>WQSQ01000068.1 GCA_009787775.1 Treponema sp. | reverse complement strand
CGCGCTTTGAAAATTTTGGGCAACAAGTTCACAATTGGCATCCAGCAGGAGTATCTGGTAAAAGAGCTTTCGTACCTGTAGTTCAAGTTCCTGGCGTGCCGCCTCATAGCTTAAGAGCCCTGCCTCGTAGTCTGCCTGGGCTCTGTTAATGTTTTCAATAACAGCGGTAGAAAGCGTAATCCCTGCTGAAAGTGAAAAGCCCGGCGTCCAGACATCACGGTCTATATAGGTGATCCCTGCTGGGCCCATAGACGGAGCGGGCTGTATCGGTCCCGTGACGGAAGCGGGATGGCTGACTAAAGCCTGGGCGTTCAATGAGGGAAGTACGCTATTCCATGAACGATCCGCGGTTCGTTTTCTGGTGCCTAGATCGATGGCTGTTCGTCTGAGGCTTAGGTTGTTATCCAATGCGATCCGCACCGCTTCGTCAACGGTAAGGACTTGCGGGGCTGTTTCCTGTGTTGAAACAGCCGATAGCGCAATAGAAAAAAGCAAAGCCGTCATAAATATGTGTTTTATTTTCATAATAACAAGATAGTGACGGTAGCAGTGAAAAGCCATTTACAGGGGATAAACAAAATATAATTTTTTGTTATATTCCTCTCAAGCTGTTGCGGGAAAAATAATGGTAAAATATACTGGAATTACTATGCAAGGGAAAGTGCTGGTTATTGAAGACATTAAGGAACTGGCAGACCTCGTTACCTTATATCTAAAAAAAGAGGGGTTTGAGGTTTTTGCTGTGGAAAGCGGAGAAGAAGGCTTTATCCTCATTGAGGGATGGGAACCGGAACTTATCATCCTTGATATAAACCTCCCCGGCATGGACGGTCTGGAATTTCTGCAAAAATTCAGAAAGAACAGCAATACGCCGGTACTGATAGTTTCCGCGCGTGACAGCGATGAAGACCAGATCAGCGGCTTGGGAATTGGAGCGGACGAATACATTACTAAGCCCTTTTCACCCAAAGTACTTGTCGCCAGGGTAAGAGCGGTTCTTCGCCGTTTCCGAACCTTTGATTCGCAGGAATTTGACGAAAAAAAGGAAAATGTATTCAGGTTTGGCCCTTATGTCCTTGATTATGATGCCTACATCCTCAAAAAGGATGGGGAACGGATACCCCTCTCCGCTAAAGAATACGGTTGTCTTGCCTGGCTAACGGAACATTGCGGAAAACCCATGAATGTAGAAACCATCTACAATGGGGTTTGGAAGAACAATTACGGCGATTTAACTACCGTAGCGGTATACATTCAGCGGCTACGGAAAAAAATAGAAGAGGATCCGGCAAACCCCGCTTATATCGAAACGGTACATGGCATGGGCTATCGTCTTAATGCCAATGCGAACAGCAGAGGGTAATGTGAAATGAAAATACAAACCCAGACCCGTATCCTGATTTTCAGTATTGTAGCGGTTCCGTTATTTGTCATTCTTACCCAGGTAGTGTACCGGCAATTTATATCCGAAGATGTTATTTTTGGACTGCCTGCATACGATGATGTTTCTGCCATGTTGGAAGAACATATAAGCCCTGAGTATTGGGATTCCATCTCACGCAATATTGTTCGTTTCCGTCAATTCGGTGATGTTGTGATTTTAAGAAATGATTTTTTTGTTATATATTCAGAAATACCATATTTCAGCCCCAATGTTTATATAACATGGGAGAATATCGCGCCTTTCATGGAAGATCAACGGTTCATTTTTTCCTCAATAGGGAAGGAAAAAAAATATGGCTACATTCTTGTTGAAATTAAAAGTCAGGCAATCAAGGATAGTTTTTTTCCTTTTTTTGTTCATGCGCTCATTGGCATTATTGTAATCGGCATACTGATAATTGTTGCAATCTGTATGTCCATTGTCATTGCCAGAACAATCAACAATTCCATAAAGGTTCTTGAAAACACTACCCGGCGCATAGCTGAAGGGGAACTTGACCTAAAGGTGGATGTCAAAGGAAGTAACGAGATTATTTCCCTCACAAAATCATTAAATAAAATGCGCGACGCCCTGAAAGAAGATGAACTTCGCCGTTCACGTTTCATTATGGGGGTCACTCATGATCTTAAAACGCCTTTGGCCCTGATCAAGGGATATGCCGAGGCGATAGAGGACGGTGTCATAGAAGCCCCTGAATCACGGGCAAACGCTGCGGAAATAATCATTGAAAAAACGGATCAGCTTGAAGATATGATAAACGATCTTATCAGCTATGTACGCCTGGAAACCGGAGAATTGCGGACACAGTTGGATAATGTCAACCTGACGGCCTTTCTGCAAAAACTGGCAAATACTTTGAGTAATGACGTTGAGTTGCTGCATCACACGTTCATTAGCGAAATAAATTTACCGCACAAAACATCTGTTCCGATGGATGAAAAGTTAATTATCCGGGCTTTTGAAAACCTGGTACACAACGCGGTGCGTTATACGCCTGACGGATCGGTTATCCGCTTAACTGCTGTTCCCCTTAAATATGGCGCGGAAATTACGGTAAGCGATAACGGGCCGGGGCTCGATAAAGGCGACCTTCCCCATATATTTGAAATGTTTTACCGGGGTTCATCTTCCCGCCGGGAACAGGGCTTGGGATTGGGGCTGGCTGTTGTTAAGTGGGTAATGGATTACCACGGCTGGCTTATTACCGTTTCTTCTGAACAGGGGGGAACAAAATTTACCATTACTGTCCCATTAACTTAAGTCAAGGTTAAAATTGATTCCAAACCCCGGCATCGCTGGTCGTTGACAGCCAAAATAACGCCACTTGACGTTTTTACCTGCCTGTGCCAGTATATCTATCGAATAGGTATGGGCCGCTAGCTCAGCTGGTAGAGCAGCAGACTCTTAATCTGCGGGTCGAAGGTTCGATCCCTTCGCGGCTCATAGTGCTAATTCCTTACCAGATAAGGAATTACGCGATGACTTCCCGAGAGAAAGGGCGTCATAACTAAAGCGATTTTTCAAAGTGACACATGGCGGACATATAAAACCCGCCCGTTGCCGTTTGATTAGGGGTTTGTTATGAAGCAGCCTTTCTCCGTGTTCTATCGTTCAGACCGGCATACTTATTATGTAGCCTTTAAAAATGAGGAAACCGGACGTTACCTTTCTGCAATCAGTACAAAAAAAACCAAGGAATCTGACGCTGTCCGCCAGGCGTGGGCATGGTTCCGGGATGGTATTCCCTATAAAGACGAGCCAGTTGATATCAAAACTTGTTCGCTGCGTGATTCAATCAAAAAAGCTGCTCTTTCCCAGGCCGATGCGGAATTCATTGTGGATGATTTGAAACGCCGGGGACTCGTGCTTTCATGTGTCTTTGCCGGAAACCCTGAAATAAATATGGATTTTTCATCCCTAGCTATTTGGAAAAGTAGGTAAAACCAGAAAAAACCTTTATTAAGAGCCTCAAAAGTAACTGGTGTATCAGAAGGGGCAATAAGCGGATGGAAAAAATCATTTCCTACGTTGATTATTTGGCATATCTTGCAGACTATTATGGGGTCTCACTTGATTATCTCGTAGTCGGAAAAGAGCCAAACGGGCTTTCTCAGGAAGAACTAGACCTAATAGATAAATATAAAACCCTTTCAAGTGAAAATCGCCGGAATATTACAACTTTGATTGATTCCATGCTCTCTGTACCGGCTGAGGGGGAAAATTCTATTCCTGGAAGGTTGTTATCGATTTCGGCGGCGTCTCGCACTGCCGGCGAGGAAGCGGTAACCTGATTTGTGTTGACGAGTGGTAAAAGATTATGTTGCTGTATGTGTTTTGGGGTGGTATAATGTCTTATAAGGAGCTATATTTGATTATATGACAGATTTTTTATTTGCGAGACCTTCTGTTTTAGAAGGCATAGGAAGAAACATGGATTTCTTCGGCTCTTTAAATTCATATAATTTTTCCCATGGTGATGACATGGCTGACAAGCTGGCCTTGGCTTCGGATTTTTATGCTGTTTATGATGACTTTTATAAGGCATTCTACAAAACCATATGTCAACAAGAAGAAAGAAAGATCGCCGCAACCTGACATTGCAACAACAAGATGCATTATTAGTATGTCATTGGAATATAAACTTTTTTAAGGAGGATAGCGGCAATGAATAATTTAGATATTGCCAATTTATCGGATGATGGTTTTCTTGATGCCTACAAAAAGATAAAAGCGGAAAATCAATTAAAAAACCCTATTAATTCATCCAGCTTATCACTTGACAGCCAGTTGGAACGGTTCAAGGCAAGCTTTTTTACCGAAGAAGAGACAAGGGCTCTTCACGAGGATGCTCTTTCGGTATGAGCCACAACGAAAAACTTGAAGCCTTCCTTTCGGAGCTAGAGAATTCAATCGTTAAAAAATATACAAGTTGTGCAAAAGACACTGGGAAGATGCTATGCAAGGCTTCGCAAAACCGCGAAGTTGGCTCTATCGGGAAATCAATTTTTCATGCGAATTTATATAGTTTAGAAGAAGCTTGCAATGAAATAAAAAAGGACATCCGCTTCATACTTGAGCGCCGGGGCTCCCTTATTGGTGCCGGTCGCCCAAGCCCTGGAAAAATAGCAGGTGTCATTGTTTACAGGCTTTCCCGCATTCAAATTATAAACCTTTTTGAAGGATGCGCGTCATGCAAGTACCAGTGCACAAGCAAAATAAATTATGAATTTGCTGTCAAATGCGCATGGAATTATATCGGCATACCGTACTTCAATGTGCCGCAGGATTTGCGAAGGGAATTAATTTATTCGTTATCTCACAGGCATGTTAACCAGGAAACACTCGGGCTTGTTTTTGATACAATATACACTGCTTATGCGGTTAAATAATTTAGGATATATTAATTATAGTGGGTATCCCTGTTGTAATTTTTTTTTGTGAAATTTGGAAATTTGTCGAATGAAAATTACGAATTACATAAAAGCATGAGTGCTTTTAGTGAAAATCATTTTGAATCTAAAAAAGCACTCGAAAATATAGTAAATGAGTATAGTGAATTTAAAAAAAATAGCTATTAGAAATAGTTCTTCTCTCGGAATTGGCGGCAATGCGCCGGGGTGAAATCAGGGCTCTCCGATGGCAAAATGTCGATTTCAAAAATAACACTATCGCAGTAATTGAAAACTTTGTCGAGTATGACGGTTTCAAAAACCCTAAGCAAGACAGCGTTGGAACAATCCCAATGGCTGACGATTTGGCAAATGTTCTTCAAGAATTGAAGCGGATAGCTTCCGCCCAAGGGTTTGATAATGGCGATGATTTTGTCATATTCAATACCAGTCATGGAGTGCCGGTTGCGGAATCGACTATCAAACGAGGTTACCGCCGTACACTTGCCTTAATAGGCATTGAAGATGACGCAAAGGCTAAAGAGGAAAAACGCCCGCCGCATCCTGGAAGCCAACAGGCACGGCATTTGGTTTTACATTCAGGCCGGCGCGGAGCCGCTACCCGGCTTGCCGAAGACATCGGCGCACGAAATGCCGTCAAAATAACCCGCCACAAAAGCCCGCAGGCGTTTATGGGCTATGCCGCCCACGATACAGCCGAAACCCTTGAAAAAGCACGGAAAACCCTCAATATAGTGGACACGAAGTCTGAGAAAAGTAAATAATTGCTTAATTTGAGAAAATACGTAGGCTATATCGGCGAGGAAAGCAGAGCCGTTTGAACGGAGGATTTATTATGAATATAGTGAGATATACCCTAGAGGTTGGGAAAGAACTGACCCCTGAGGAACATGCGGCAATAGCAAGCCGGATTGATGCGGCATCAAAAAAACCATATACTTACGACCCCGATTGCCCTCTTTTAACCCCTGAACAGCTTGCCGAGTTCCGCCCTGTTCATTTTGCGACTATGGAAGAACGGGCTCAAGCCATGCGGGAAGCCGGTATATTTGACCCGGAAGCTGTCGAAAAGGAAGAAGCTGTTTTGGAGATGGCTGGTCAAAAATAGCCTTATTGGCTATAAGAGTTGTGTTATGGCTTTTGCCTTTTCCTCTCTTAATCTGCGGGTCGAAGGTTCGATCCCTTCGCGGCTCAAAATATCACCCTGGATGAGAATTTACGGAAAAATCGACATGATTTACCCGCTAGTCAATGAAAAAACAGATTATCTATTGAAAATACGGCTAAAATAGCCTTGTTATAACGGAAAGAAGGGTTTATAATTATTATTAGAATGGTGAGGTATGATTAATTGAGAACCATTTTTGTAGTAGATGATAATAACGTAAACTTGCTGACGGCAGACGAGGCATTGTCAACCCATTACCGCGTTTTTACCATGCCGTCCGCATCGGCCATGTTTGAGCTTTTGGAAGATATCAGTCCGGATTTGATTTTATTGGACATTTTAATGCCCGATATGGACGGCTTTGAGACGATTAAAATTCTGAAATCAAAACAAAAATTTGCAGAAATTCCTATAATCTTCCTGACCAGCCGGACAGATGCCTCGACAGAATCCCTCGGCCTTGAAATGGGCGCGGTGGATTTCATATCCAAGCCGTTCTCAAGGCCGGTTTTACTAAACCGTATCAAAACTCATTTGGATATTGAAGACATTATCCATGAACGGACAGAAAACCTGAAAAGGTTAAAAAACAGCATCATATCCGTTTTGGCAAACATGGTGGAGTACCGTGACAGAATAACGGGCCGCCACATAGAACGCACGACAAAGTATATCCGGCTGCTTTTAAACGCCATGATTGAACGCTTTGTATACTATGACGAGATAAGCCAATGGGATATTGAGGTAGCTGTTTCCTCTGCCCGCCTGCATGATATAGGCAAAATCGTTATATCCGACCTGATCTTAAACAAACCGGAAAAACTTACCGATGCGGAATTTGAGATAATTAAAACCCACGCAATCGAAGGTAAAAAAATTATTGACAGCATCATCGAAGAATCGGGCGATGAAACTTTTTTGCAATTTGCCAAACTGTTTGCCGGTTACCATCATGAACGATGGGACGGGACAGGATATCCCTACGGGATTAAAGGCAAGGATATCCCGTTACAGGGGCGGA
>WQSQ01000067.1 GCA_009787775.1 Treponema sp. | reverse complement strand
CTCTCTCTCTCTCTCTCTCTCTCTCTCTCTCTCTCTCTCGTTTTATAGAAGAAACTTGTCAATCTTGTCATATTACCTTTTTTTAAGGGATAAATTTGTCCACAGCTCAACGTCATCAAAGGAGGTTTTTCAATGAAAAACGCAATTAGACTCTTGGGGGTTACTGTTTTGGCAATAGTAATCGGGCTTTCAATCACCGTCTGCGATAACGGCGCGCCGACAGGCGAAATCACGCAGTCCGTAACCTATACAGGAACCGCGGAAGACGGAAAAGAGGTTGAAATTATTATTTCCAGAACCACAGCGCGCGCGATAACTCTGCAAGACGGTGATGAGTACACGATAAAACATAACGGTGAAGTAATCTCAAGCGGTACAATCGACGTGGCAGGGGGGATAATAACCTTTAAACCGGATTCAGGCGGCGGAACATTTACAGGAACGCTTAGCGGCAGTTCATTGACCGTACCGGAAGTACCCGGAACATCCGTTTCAGGCATTACCGCGGCGGTATCAAGCGGGACTGGAACCGTAAACAACAGCCCTAAATCAATTGTAATCATCGGAATTGTTAATCCGGAAAACACTAAATTAAATGTAGAAGTTGATGTAAATGCCGGTGACGAAAGTATAGCACAAGGAAAAGTTGCACTTGGAAATGCTGATATAATTAATCAAACAGCGAAAGTTGATTTATATGCTCTTACATCAGACCTTGAAGTGACTAACAATCACTGGACCGGCAGCGGATATTGGTGTATCCGCCTGCAGTTCAGGGATAGTACCGATGATCATAGGTATGACTATGTCTGGAAAGACTGGCAAAAGCACAACATTAATGATGAAGTGACAGTGCTTGACTTTAATGACTTTGTGCTGGTTTGGGAGGAAGGTCCTGTCCTAACAGTGGAAAAAAACCCTAATACCCTCCTTGGCTTCAATATTTCTCTTAACGGTCTTAACGGGTGGGAATATACTGAAGACCCTTGGGGATCACAGTTTTCTATAATGGATATTTTTGTAACCAATGGGCCTGACGCTTTCGGCGGTTGGGGTGCGGATTCAACAAATTTCGGCATGGGTACAGATCCGGCAGTTTTAGAATCTTTAGGCATTCAAGTTACCGATAAATATTTTACGTTTACCGGAGAAAAAAAGCCTTTCAATGACAATTTCTTTAAAGCTACAAATATTGAATCACTATTTCCAGGCAAAACCCGTCAGGAAATTTGGGATATGATTAAACTTGAAGGAGAATTCCCTATTATTATCGGCATCCCCGACTGGCCGCCAGTAAGTGTTGAGCCAAAAACAATTATAATCACCGGGATTATTAATCCTCCAAATACCAAGTTAAATGCGAATGTTGATGTAAATGCGGGCGACCATAGCAATCAGCAGGGACAAGGATGCGTAGCAGAAGGAGACTCTATCATTGTAAATCAAACACTTTCGGTTGATTTATATAATTGGTCATTGGAAGAAGGAAGAAGCAATAGCCGCTGGATTGGCAGCGGAGATTGGTGTATCCGCATCCAGTTTCGGGATAGTACCGATAATCATATGATTGACTATGTCTGGAAAGAATGGCAGAAGTACAACATTACTAATACAGTGACAGAGCTTGATTTTAATGACTTTATGCTGGTTTGGGAGGAAGGCGTTTAGCCAAAAACAATTTTGGCTCGGTAGACACCCCGCGCAGCGTGTTGACAGTACGGGCCGCGCGGGGGACAATCAGTTTAGCCAATAGACATAATAACGAATGGTATTGGACTTGTAAGCGGCGCAAGCTGCCGCATCTGTATACCTTTACAACTCGATTGAAAATGACAGGATTGTATTTATTATGAAACAGGCAAATATAAAAACATTCCAGCGTAATGGAATGGGAAGCGGTGAAAGCGTCAATCTGATGGCCTACAATATTTAGATATTTTTCCTTGCCAAATCCCCTAGTCTGTATTGCATAATCCCAATGCCGCATAGCGGCGCTGCGCGTTTACCGCAGCGGTATAAAATCTTCCGGGTGTTCTTTGTAATGTTTTCTGCCGTCCTGCACCCATTGTATTTCTTCGGCTGATAAATTAGTTTCAATTGCGATATTGCCGGCAAGATAAGATAAAAGCGGCTCTACGGATGAAAGGCAATAATCAGGTAATTCGTCAATAAATGTGTGCAGCTTTTGTCTTACCGCCGTCGTTTCCATCTTCAATCTCCCTTATATGCCTGCCCTCTTGGGGCGATTTTATAAACTATTACCTCTGTTCCAGTCACGTCAAATACTATTCTGTAATCTCCGACTCTCAGCCTGTAGCCGTCTTTTCCCTGTAATTTTATTATATCGCCTGATGGCGGCTCCTTAGCCAGGCTGATTAATGCCTGTTTTATACGCTGCCCGTTTACTGTATCCATATTATCAAGGTATTTTGCCGCTCTCTTTTCAAGTACAACCTTCATGGTAAATTATACTATTATTTAAATAAAATGTAAGCAAGATTAATTATTTTGATAAGGGTCAATAGCGCGTTAAATCAAACATGAAACACAACTTCATGCAATTGCGAGCTTGCGTTTATGGTATTTTGAAAGCCGTAAACATTCGTACATATCAAGCAGCATTTCTTCAAGTTCATCCATGTTTTTAGTTTATATCTGCTTTTGATATTAAGCAAGATGCCCGTACCGTCTGTGGTATACAACAGATACAGTTTAATAAAATTGGGTTTTGACAATTCATGGAAATTTACTGTAAGATATGGTAAAGAAAAACGGAATGTATCAGGTTGTATTGACAGAAAAAGCGTTTAAATCGCTACAAACGATTCCTAAAGCGGATATAAGGATTTTTTTTATGAAGCTTGAAATAATTGCGAAAAACCCATATGCTGCTTTGCCGTTTGTTAAACGTTTAAAAAACAGTCAGCATTTCCGCTTTAGATTTGGAAATTATAGAGGAGTGTATAATATAAACGATGATATTTTAACAATTACAGTAATTGACGCAGCGCATAGAAAAGATATTTACAGGGGGTAATTATATGGCATCATATCAGATAATTTTAGAAAATGACAAGCCTAAATTTGTTGTATTGCCTTTTGGAAACAAAAAAGCGGCGGAGGAATATTTGGATGAACTTTGGGCGGAAAAAGCAGTATCGGGCTTTAATAAAAGCAAGCCCGGTAAATTATATTCACTTGATGAAGTAAAAGAAAAACTGGGACAGAAAAAACAACGGAGTAATGCCCGGCAAAGATCAAAACCTGATTCTAAAATTCAGGCGAAAAAAAAGAAAGTAAAAGCATAGCAAGACGCAAAAAGCGGCGCGCGCCATCGCGCGTCCTTTTTTTTGGGGGAAAGCTATCTAGAGTCTGTCTATAATGTGTCCACATTATAGACAGACCACCTTTAATAAACGCATTTCATTTCCGTTTACATTGCGCTGTTCAATTAGTGGAATGAAGCCATGAACATGTTTTTCTGTATTAATTCAACATATTTTATGATAAAATCGGTAAATACAGGTTTTGGAGTAAAAAAAATGAAGAGATGTCTGTTTCTTTTGTTGCTTGGCTGTTTGCTGTGTTCCGGAATATTTTCTCAGAGCATTTACGTAAGCGCGTCCGGCAATGACAGCAATGACGGTTTAAGCGAGGGAAGAGCCGTAAGATCATTGGGTACTGCTGTGGATAAAGCATATGCAATAAACGGAAAAGTCGTTGTTGTAGGAACATTAAACGCACAAAGCGAAAGTTATAACGGTGTATATAACAAATGGAGTTACGGCGCAGTTTTCAGGATCGCGAACATTGAACGCGAGTTAACTATTGCGGGCAAGCCGAACGCCGCAGGCCGGGAGCGGGCTGTTATATCAACCGCGGACTCCGATGCAATGGTGTTATCTGCGGATAACTCAAGAATCCGTTTTGAAAACATAGAGATTTCAGGCGGTGACGGCGAATTCGGAATGGGGATTGAAATTATTAACGGCGCCAGCATTACTTTAGGACAGGGCGCTGTAGTGAGCAGCAATGCGTTATTCGGAGTATTTATACATGACGGAACATGTATTATTGACGGCGGCGCAGTAATGGACAATAAAAACAGCGGCGTTGTGGTATATGAAAAAGGCAGTTTAATCCTGCGTGACGGCTATATCAGAAATAACCTGTCTCATGATAATGGAGGCGGTGTTGCGGTCATTAACAGGGGCAGTTTTACAATGACGGGCGGAGTCATAAGCGGCAATTCAGCGCCGGCATCCGGAGGCGGCGTATTTGTTTATACGGGCGGAAGGTTTGATCAAACAGGCGGAATCATAAGCGGCAATACTGCGTATCAGGGTTCCAATCCCAATGTGTACAGAGCGCAGGGCACGTTGGGCACCAATCCCTGATATCAGGGCAAGTTATGCCTTTATAAATACAAGAGATATGAATAAAAAGAAATATGTTACTTTTATAACGATTAGTATAGCGACAGCAGTCATTCTTTTTTCAAGCATATTGGCATATGTATTCGCTTCCGGAAGCCAGCATGAGTTAACCAGTCTGCAGATACGGGGATTAATCAGTTCAATAAGGGATTATCATTTTTCCCAGTACCCTGATTTTAATGAGCTTTATTTCTCAGGCGGCAAAGGTTATGAATTCAGGAATAATACCTCGGACAGATTAATTATTTATTTGGGCGGTTTCGGCTGGGGATCCGCAACAGAAGCTAAATGGAGTAACAAGCTGATTGATGTATTTTTGGCTGTAAAAGAACTAACAGACAGATACACTTTTTTTGTTCCGGAAAAGTTTGAAAGGGAGATTGGCGTTTTATACGGGCTTGATACAGAAGAAAGACACCGGTATACGATCGGCAATCTTCTTGATAATTATTATAAAGTCATTTCCGAATATCTATCGCAGAACAATTATGAATCCATAATTATCTACGGCGCATCGGAAGGCGCGTTTATCCTGCCGCTTTTATATACGCGTCTGAACAATCATAACATTAAAGCTCTTGTATCAGACTCAGGAGGAGGCGGGCTTGCGTATTTTGAACAGCAGCAGGTCTTGCTTGCAAAACTGTTAAAAAATGAAAAATCTTTTTCATCCCTTTCGTTATCAAAGGAAGACCGTACAAATCTGCAATACTATTATGAGACATGGATACAGGCTTTTCAAACTCAGGCATATTCCGATTCCATTGATTTTTTCTTAAACAGCCCCATGACATATAAATGGTTTGACAGTATTGTACAGTTAAGGCTGTTTGAATATTATGAAAGGATAAGTATACCAATATTGTTTATACATGGAAATCTGGATACTGATGTACCGGTTGAGACAACGCAATATATAGAAAACAACCTTCCGTTTAAACCTTTTGATTTCTGTTATTATCCGGAAATGACTCATAACCAGATAAAGCAGCAGGAATATCTTCCGCAAAACGACATAATAAAGTGGATATCGAAAATAAACCCGTGATATCTGATCTGAAGCATATTTGACATTTTCTCCTCCATTTTATAGAATGAGTCATACTAAACCAATTTATTATGGAGCCCATAATGGCACAACACCAATTTCAAACAGAAGTAAGCCGTCTGTTGCACCTTATTATCCACTCTCTGTATTCCAACAGGGAGATTTTCCTTCGGGAGCTTGTCTCAAACGCCTCAGACGCTCTGGACAAGCTAAAATACCTTACAGTAGCGGACGAAGCGTATAAAACACTCAATTTTGATCCGCGAATCGACATTTCTTTTAATAAAGACGCCAAAACGCTCATTATTTCCGATAACGGAATCGGCATGAATGACGCGGACTTAATTGATTCGCTCGGAACAATCGCGCGTTCCGGAACAAAAGCGTTCCTTGAAAAACTCGCCGATGACGCTAAAAAAGATTCAAATCTAATCGGACAGTTCGGCGTAGGTTTTTATTCGGCATTTATGATCGCGGAAAAAATTGAAGTGATTAGCCGCAAAGCCGGAGAAGCCGCCGCATGGAAGTGGATAAGCGACGGAAAAGAAGGATTTGAAATAGAGACTTCATCACGTGACAGCCAGGGCACGACTGTCACATTGTATCTTAACGAAGAGGGAACCGAATACACAAACAGATGGTCAATCGAAGATATAATAAAGCGTTATTCCAATCATGTGGCGTTTCCAATTTATCTCACCTATGATGAAAAAGAATGGGACGACAAAGGTAAGGAAAAAGGCAGCGTAACAAAAACCGACAGGATAAACTCAGGAACCGCTTTATGGCGAAGAGCAAAAACAGAACTTAAAGAAGAAGATTACAATGAGTTCTATAAGCAACTGGGACATGACAGCGACACGCCGTTACACTACATTCATACAAAAGCAGAAGGAACCCTTGAGTACTCAACCTTATTCTACATTCCGAAAAAAGCGCCGTTCGATTTATACAATGTCGACTACAAGCCCGGCGTTAAACTTTATGTAAAGAGGGTCTTTATTACAGATGACGATAAGGAATTAATGCCGACATACCTTAGGTTTATTAAAGGCGTTATCGATTCCGAAGATCTCCCTCTTAATGTGAGCCGTGAAATACTGCAGCAGAATAAAATACTTCTTAATATAAAAAGCGCCTCCGTGAAAAAACTGCTCGGCGAATTCAAGCAAATGGCAGATAACGCAGTCTCAGGCGGTGATGAAGCAAAGGAAGTATGGGAAACCTTTATTGAACAATATAACCGTCCGCTGAAGGAAGGACTTTACCAGGATTTCGCAAACCGCGACGCTATTCAGGAGCTTGTGCGTTTCAAGAGCACCTCCGCAGACGGATGGGCAAGTTTCGCCGATTATGTAAGCCGCATGAAAAGCGATCAGAAAAATATATACTACATTACAGGCGGCGATGAAAAAACCCTTCGCTCTTCTCCGCTTTTGGAAGCATACCGCGCGAAAGGGATTGAAGTTCTCATCATGCATGATGATATTGACGACATTGTGATTCCGTCATTACACAGTTACCGGAAGGAAACTCCGGGCACGGACGGAAAAAGCGAAAGCCAGAGCTGGGAGTTAAAAGCCGTTAACCGCGCGGGCGCTGATGAAGAGTTAGGTGAAAAGAAAGACAAGGCCGCCGAGAAGGAAGCGAAACCTGTTATCGAAAAAAT
>WQSQ01000066.1 GCA_009787775.1 Treponema sp. | reverse complement strand
CGAATGGGCGCTTTATTGCAGTCATTAAAAAACGGAACTGTCTTTAATGAAACATTAAATTCGCAAGAACATAACGCCAGAATGATTGTTTTAACACGTCCGTTTACTGTCGGAAATGACGAAGACAATTGGATGGCGGTAACTGTTGTTCCGTATAATACAGTAATGGCTGAGGTTCAGCAAATGACAATGGTTTTAATAATACTCGGTGTTATGATACTTGCAGTTATTACTCTCATTATCTTTTTTGTATCGCGTTCCATTACCGCTCCGATTAAATCCATGGAGAAAGTTTTGGCTTTTATCGGCGAAGGAGACTTTACACATTCAATTGAAACGAAAACCAATGATGAGATTGGAAACATGAGCCGTTTCCTTAACACTACTTTGGATAAAATAAAGACCCTGATTAAAGTAATAAAGGAACAAGCATCGGATCTTGCAAAGGTAGGCACGGATTTATCGTCTAACATGACTGAAACCGCCGCTGCAATAAACCAGATCACCGCAAATATTCAGAGCATAAAGGGAAGGGCAATTAATCAGAGCGCAAGCGTTTCCGAAACCAACGCGACAATGGAGCAGATTACAAACAACATTCAAAAACTTAACGAGCAGGTAGAAAAGCAGACAACCTCAGTTTCACAATCATCTTCCGCCATTGAGCAGATGCTTGCCAATGTTCAATCCGTTACAAATACCCTTGTTAAGAATAAGGAAAATGTTAACTCCCTTACAGCCGCTTCTGAAGTTGGACGCGCAAGTCTTCAGGATGTGTCGCAGGACATACAGGAAATTACCCGCGAGTCCGAAGGCTTATTGGAAATAAACTCTGTTATGCAAAATATCGCAAGTCAGACAAATTTACTTTCAATGAACGCCGCAATCGAAGCAGCCCACGCAGGAGAAGCGGGCAAAGGCTTTGCAGTTGTCGCCGATGAAATCCGCAAACTTGCCACAAATTCTTCCGAACAATCCAAAACAATCGGTAATGTCTTGAAAAAGATTAAAGAATCCATCGATAAGATAACACAATCGACAAATGACGTTCTTCAAAAATTTGAGATAATTGACGAGCATATAAAAACCGTTTCGGAACAGGAAGAAAATATCCGCAACGCAATGGAAGAACAAAGTCAGGGAAGCAAACAGGTATTGGAAGCCGTAGGAAGCCTTAACGATATAACTCAGCACGTAAAGAGCGAATCCGAAGAAATGCGTACAGGTTCTACAGAAGTTATTAGAGAAGGCAAAAACCTTGAAATTATTACACAGGAAATTACAGGCGGCATGAACGAGATGGCAACAGGCGCAGACCAGATAAATATTGCCGTAAATCAGGTAAATGACTTAACAGTAACCAATCATGAGAAGGTTGATACACTAATGAGGGAAGTATCACGGTTTAAAGTTGTATAAGTGTGTTGTCCTGTTATATTTCGGTTACAAATAACATAGAGTAAATTCCTTATTTCATAAGGAATTTACTCCGCACTTTCTTGTGGAGCAGAGGTTCCTTACAGTGAAGCCCTGAAAGTGCGAAATTTCCACTCTAGAAGAATCAGTGAAGCTTTTTATTCAACCTTAAACCTGTTCACTTCCCCTATTAATTGGTTTATCGCGTCCCTGTTCTTGGTACTGATGTCATTAACTTGGGTAACAGCAATGTTGATTTGCTCCGCGCCTATTGACATTTCGTTCATGCCGGAAGCGATTTCCTGTGTCGCTTTTTCAAGATTCAGGCTTTCCTTAATGACTTCCTGTGCGCCGTCCAGCATTTCTATTGAACTGCTGTTTACATGTTTGGTTACCTCTTTTACGCTGGTTATGCCTTCCAGAGTCTGCTTGGACCCTTCCGCCTGCTCTTCCATCGCATGGCGGATGATGTCTTCCTGCTGGGATACTGTTCTTACGTTTGCATCAATCGCTTCAAATTTGTTAAGCACATTATCAGTGGATTTGGTGATCTTATCGATGGATTCCTTTATTTTTTTAAGCACTGTGCTGATTGTTTTGGATTGTTCGCTGGAACTTTCAGCGAGCTTTCTGATTTCGTCGGCGACAACGGCAAAGCCTTTACCTGACTCTCCGGCATGAGCGGCTTCAATCGCGGCGTTCATAGAAAGGAGGTTTGTCTGGCTTGCGATGTTTTCCATAACAGAGTTTATTTCCAAAAGACCTTCGGACTCCCTGGAAATTTCCTTAATGTCAGAGGCGACTTCCTGCAATCCGCTGCGTCCGTCTTCCGATGCGTTTGTAAGGTTCTTTACATTGGAATTGTTTTTAATAAGCGTTTCGGTAACAGAAGTGATATTGGCTACCATTTCTTCGATAGCGGCTGAGGCTTGTGATACGTGTGTATTCTGCTCCTCAATATTTGAATTTAATTTTTTAATGTTGTTTGTAACTTGTTCCATCGTGGCGTTGGTTTCTGTTACGCTGGCGCTTTGATTAATAACCCTGCCTTTAATGCTTTGAATGTTGGCGGTTATTTCGTTTACAGCGGCGGCAGTTTCATTCATGTTGCTGGCGAGCTCACTTCCTATGCCGGATAAAATACCGGCTTCATTTTTGATTATTACAATCAGCGCTCTGATTTTTTCTATTGTCTGGTTGAAGTAATGGGAAAGTTCTGTAATTTCGTCTTTTCCTTTTTCCGGAATTTTAACTGTAAGATCACCTTCACCCTGCGCTATATCTTTTAATGTCGCCGCTACATTTACAACCGGCATCATTGTAAAATGAAGGACAAAATAAACCAATACCGCTACCGCCGCGGCGATTATTACAGCGATTATGATGGTCAGCTTTGTCAGGTCGTTTACTTCGGATAATATATAATCTTCTCTTGCCGCGATCATGACAGACCAGAACGCGTCTGAGTTGCCGATGCGAAGGGGCGAAAAGAAAGTTTCCAAAGTTGTTCTCATTGCCGCCGAATACGAAGCGCTGAAATATGTATTTCCTCCAATGACGGACTTGATTGCGTCCGGCAGATCATCACCTAAAAATCCTTCCGTATCTTTCATGTTTTTGCCGATACGGTCCTTGAATGAATGTGCCAGTACGGTTCCGTCATTCGCGAAAAGTCCCATCGCTGTTATTTCTTCGTTGTTTTTGACGGTTTCTTCCAGTGTCTGCTGTAAAGAATCAATGTTCATCAGATAGGCAATACCCCCTACAGCCTGCTTTATAGAATCATTAATAATGGGTTTCATCATTCTAACAACATACGTATCTTTCCCGGCAATTGATCTCTGGAAGGGAGGCTCTACCCTGTCTTTCGGGTTGTTGATATTAAGACTGTCCAGGTACGCTATTGTAGCGTCTATATCGACAGTAGCTCTGGGAAGTATTTCGCCGGTTTCCCTTGTATAACACATCGTATATTGCCCTGTGGGACTGGAACCCACTCTGCCAATCATCTGGGCGTCAAGACCGTCAAGAGCATTGGTTCTCCAAACGGTATAAACCTGCAAATATTCAGGGTTTGCTTCCATGACGGCGTATAACATCTCATCCAAACGATCCCGCCGCTCTTGCGGAGCGAATCTTTCGTATTGAGAAAATATATTCTCCAAAGTATTCAGCAGCGCGAAACGGGTGTCTTGCTGACCTTTCCAGTACTCAGCCTGCTCGCCTGACAGAAATTCAATTACCTTTCTGTTCAGATCAATTGCGATTTTTGACGCGTTGGTAAGCAAGATAACGGAGATTGCCGCAACAACAACAATCAATATGGCAATTACCATAATACTCAATCTAAATTTAAGTTTCATTTTTTCCCTCTATAATTAGTGCGTATAACATTGTAATCTAAAAACAGCAAAATATGTAAATTATTCCTATAAGATCAAACCTAAAAAACATAATCATTACGCATAAAATTATGCTATATTTCAGAACATCCTCGTCTTTTAATTCATCGCTTTTAACAGTGCTGTTGCCGCTGCCTTGTTTCCGGCTGGACCTACGCATGACGGGCAGCCGCTTCGGCAGGGGCAGCGTTCGAGGGCTTCAAGAACCGCGCTTAACAGTGGCTCTATTCTGCCAGAAAGACTTTCTGTTAATCCTGTGCCTCCCGGGTATTTATCGTAAATGCAGAGGGCAGGCATTCTGAAATGAGGATCGCGCACGCGTTCGGCTATTCCTAAGTCGCGCGGATCACAGAGCAGGAAGACAGGCGCTATATTGCGGATTAAAGTTCCTGCGCCGGAAAGAGCGTCTCCAATTCCTTTTTCGTCCATTTTTTCCAGCGCTTTTCCGCCCGAAGTTTCCGGCGCGAAAAGCAGAGTAAGGCAGCGTGTTTGGATTTCTTCTTCGGGCAGCGTAATATCGCCGTAACCGATATTTTCATGTGTGCGGAAACGCAGCTTTTTAAATTTTGTAACCTGAGATCGGACAAGAACGTCGCCGATAACAGCCTGCAGTTTTGCGCTTGAATCATTATCGCATTTTGAACCGGTAATAAATTTTTCATCTTCTGTTAATATTTTTATATCGGTTTTTACAAGACCGTCTGTAAAATAATTTACATCAGCTTCCCGAACATGGCACCTGCGGTTTTCTATGTCGAGTAACTCAACCATAAATTGCCGCCCGCGGTGAATGTAAACGGCGTTCACAAAGATCATTTCCTTGGCGCTCGGACGATCCATCTCGCCTATTACAGAATTCCTGCCTTCGGTTACGTCAATTATTACAATGTTATCCGCGCCGGCAGAACGCAGGCTCACTCCCTCCGCGGGATAAGACCTGTCAGCCCAATGCCACTTCCCCGCTGTATGACGAACAATGCCGGACTCTTCCAGATACTCAAGCGCGTCCCTTGCGTTATCGCCGTAAACTTTCGCATAACACTCTTCATTATCACCTAACGCCTCATTGCTCATTCCCAGTTCTTCTTCAGTAAAGGGCAGTTCAAAACAGGCGCACTTAACATGATCTGTAAGAACATACGGATTATCAGGATCGATATGCGCTTCTTCGACAGTTTTGCGGAAAAACCATTCAGGATCGTTCATTATAAATTGATCGATGGGAGAAACGCTTGCTATAAAAACAGATACCGATGTGCCTCCCCTTCGTCCTGCCCTGCCCGACTGCTGCCAGAAACTGTTAAACGATCCGGGAAAACCCGCGACAACAGAAGCGTCAAGACCGCCGATATCGATGCCCAATTCCAGAGCGTTAGTTGAAACTACTCCCTGAATGCTGCCCTCGCGCAAGCCTTTTTCAATATCGCGCCTTTCGTTGGGAAGAAAACCGCCGCGGTACGCTTCAACCTTAATGTTGGAATTGTCGTTATAAATATTTTTGAGGTCGTCATTAACATAAGAGGCGGCGACTTCTGTTCTGATACGCGAATGAGCGAAAAGAATTGTTTTGATTCCTGCCTTAAGAAGCGCAATCATCCAGCGGCGGCTTTCTGTTACTACGGATTTACGGATGCCCTGAACAGCGTCAACTACCGGAGGATTGTAAAGAATGATTCGTTTCTCGCCGCGTGGAGAGCCGTTTTTATCGACAAGTTCAACATCACTGCCTATTAGCGACTTTGCTAGCTGAGCCGGATTTGCGATTGTAGCAGAGCATAAAATAAATTGAGGAGAGGCGCCGTAAAACGCGACAACGCGCCGTAAACGGCGTATAACATTTGCGATATGGCTTCCCATAATGCCGCGGTATGCATGAGCTTCATCTATAACTATATATTTTAAGTTGGAAAAGAACTTAATCCACTTTGGATGGTTAGGCAAAATGCCGGCATGAAGCATATCGGGATTGGAAATGATGATTCTACCGGAATCACGAGCCGAAATTCTCAGACTTTCAGGCGTGTCTCCGTCATAAGTGGATATTTTCAAGTTTAAATCATTTGCTCCGCCAGCCACTTCATTTAATTCAGCCTGCTGATCCTGCGAGAGCGCTTTGGTAGGAAAAAGATAGAGGCACCGCGCTTTTTCATTTGTTAAAAGTTCATGAAGACAGGGCAAATTATAACAAAGAGTCTTCCCTGAGGCAGTCGGCGTAACAACTACAACATTTTTACCTGAACTGGCAAGTTTCCAAACCTCAGCCTGATGTGTATAAAGCCTGTCGATTCCTCTTTTATTCAATGATTTTATGATTCTGGCATCTAAACCTTCAGGAAAATCCGTGAAAGTGCCTTCCTGCGCCGGCAGAAGCCTGTTAATCACAATATTTGGAGCAAATTCAAGACTATTTAAAAGTTCATCGAGTTTTTCACTGGCATTCATGCAGATAATTCTACCTTTTTTTTATAAAACAGTGAATAACTTAATTGGGAAAACCAGGTCATTGTGAATATGAGAGTTTTCATTTTAAATTTACACTTTGACAAATAATAATTTATTGTATTTAGCTGTTTTTATCATTTATTATGAAAAATAATGTAAATTTAACGAATTTCTCTATCGACAAAATTCATAGGTTAGTCTATAATGTAAAAAAAGGAGGGCTTATATGTCAGAAGTTTTGTGTATTGTCCTTGGAGGAGGAAAAGGCACCCGCTTGTTTCCCCTGACACAGTTTCGCTCAAAACCGGCAGTCCCCTTTGGCGGAAAGTACCGTCTTGTAGATATTCCNATATCTAACTGTATTAACGCAAATTTAAGGCAAATTTACATAGTTACGCAATTTAATTCGGCCTCTCTCCATCTTCATATTGGTCAAACTTATCTTTTCGACTCATTTACCGACGGATTTGTCGAAATTTTGGCTGCAGAACAAACTTTTGAACATTCCGGCTGGTATGAAGGCACTGCCGATGCTGTTCGCAAGAATTTTGTTCATTTCAGAACCAGAAATCCATCATACTACATTATCCTTTCCGGTGATCAGCTTTACAGGATGGATCTTGATGATTTATTAAGAAAACACATTGAATCGGACGCTGCCATCTCAATTGCCTGTACAGGAGTCTCAAGAGAAAACGCAAGCGGGCTTGGAATCCTAAAAGCCGATAAAAACCAGATTACCGAATTTCTGGAAAAACCGGGGTCGGCTAAAGATATTTCAGACTTTAAGATTCCCCAGGAACTGCTGTCAGAGAAAAGTAAGGATGACTGTTACCTCGCCTCTATGGGAATTTATATTTTCAACGCTAGAGCTATGGAAGACTGCCTTGCGAACGATCTGACAGATTTTGGAAAAGAGATAATTCCTGCCGCGATTAATAAATTAAAGGTAAACGCGTATCTTTTTAACGGTTACTGGGAAGATATCGGTACAATCAAGAATTTCTACGACACNAATCTGGAATTGACCGCGCTTAAGCCCAGATTCGATTTTTATGANGAACATAAACCTATTTATACCCACATGCGAAATCTGCCNCCTTCCAAGATGAACTTTTCTAACATGAANCAGTCAATAGCGGCGGAAGGATGTATCATAACAAACGCGAATATAACCAATTCGATAGTNGGTATACGTACTCTTATAGAAACAGGCGCAAGNCTTAACGGCGTAGTCTGCATGGGCGCGGACTATTACGAAACAGAAGTGCAAAAGCTGCAAAACGCCGAAGCAAAAGTTCCAAATGTTGGAATAGGACGCGGCGCAATCATTAAAGGCGCAATTATTGACAANAATGTCTGCGTGGGCGAAGCGTGCCGGATCGGCGTTGANGATATAAAACGAGNCGATGGAAATTACGGACATTATTATATTGTTGACGGAATTATTGTTATTCCGAAAAATACGATTTTATATCCGGGAACCGTTATATAATTGCTTCGTTTTT
>WQSQ01000065.1 GCA_009787775.1 Treponema sp. | reverse complement strand
TCTTTAACCGCTCCCAAAGTGATCCCAGAAACAAAATATTTTTGCAGGAAGGGATAAACCAGCAAAATGGGAACTGTCGCAATAACAGTAATCGCCATTTTAATAGCTTCGGGGCTTCGTCTTGCCGTGCGCAATTGCTGTGAATAAACATCCGCGGCGCTTCCGACAGCCTGAGCGCTGTCCAGAACTTTTATTAACTCATATTGAAGAGTTGTTAGCTGATCATTGCTGCGGGTGTATATATAAGTATCAAACCAGCTGTTCCACTGGCCTACCGCGATAAACAGCGCGATTGTCGCAAGAACAGGTTTACAAAGCGGCAGTATTATTCTGAAAAAGATAGAGATATCATTGGCTCCGTCAATTTTAGCGGATTCCTGCAATGAATAAGGAATTGTATCCATAAATGCCCGGATTACAATAACATTAAACGCGTTAATCAGCCCGGGAAGGATATATACCCAGAAATTATTAACAAGGCCTAAATTCCTTATTAACAGAAAATCCGGAATTATGCCTCCGCTGACATACATTGTAATAACCAGAAATATTGTAAAACTCTTCCTAAAAACAAAGTCTTTCCTGCTTAGAACAAAAGCAAACATCGCGCAGCATAGAACGCCGCTGACCGCTCCTATTACAGTCCGCAGCACCGAGTTACGGAAAGCTATTGGCAGATTGCTGCCTGCTTCCAAAAGACCGATATAATTCTGCAATGTCGGAGCGCGCGGAAGCACATGAATGCCGCCTTTTACGGTATCAATCGGATCGTTAAATGATTTAGCGGTAACATTTAAAAAAGGATAAAGCGTAATTATAATTATGATAACCATAAAAACAAGAATAATTACGTCTATAAAATTCTTTTTATATATAGCCGCCACTCTCTCTCCTTATTAGAATAACCTTCCTGTACCGGATCTCTTTGCCAAATAATTAGCAAGGAAAAGCAAAATAATACTAATCACGGATTTAAATATGCCAATGGCAGTGCCAAATGAATACCTGAACATAGTAAGACCGTATCTGTAAGCAAAATAATCCAATGTAAGCGCTTTTGGAAAAGTAACAGCGTTTTGAAGCATGAACTGTCTTTCAAAGCCGATGTTAATAATATTTCCAATGCTTAAAATAAGGAGAATTACGATAGTGCCTTGAATTCCCGGCAGCGTAACATACCAAATCTTCTGAAAACGGTTAACACCGTCAATTTCCGCCGCTTCATAAATCTGTGAATCAATTCCGGCCATTGCCGCCAGGTAAATTATCGCGTTCCAGCCCATTTCCTTCCATATGTCGGCCAATACTACTACCCACCAGAAATACTCAGGCTTTATCATTACATTGGTAGGATCTTTAACCAAGCCGAGCCCAAGAAGGATTTCATTTATGGGACCCGAGATAGCAAGCATCTGGGTTACAATATTGGCGACAACAACCCATGAAACAAAGTGCGGAAGATATGAAACAGTCTGTGTAAACCTTTTAAACGGAAGATAGCGAAGCTCGTTCAAAAGAACGGCAAATGTAATAGCCATGAAAGTGCCGAAAACAAGCATCATAACACTCATGGCAAGCGTATTTTGCATGGCGGAAGCAAAGAGATTATGTTTAAAGAAATCAACGAAATTTTTAAAGCCTACAAACTCGGAATTAAACCACCCCAAATGCAGTTTGTAATCCTGAAAAGCCGTAATCCATCCAAAAAGGGGAATATACCTGAAAATTGCAAGCCAAATAATGAACGGAATTGACAAAAGCAGCAAATAACGTTGATCGACTAGCCGTTTTAAAAATAAATTCGATCTTAATTTTGGCTGCATTTTAGTATACTACATTAATAAAAACAACATGTCAACAATAATACAATAAAAAACCTTCCCCTTCCGCAAAGAATACGCTCCGGAAAGGAAAAGAACTGAGAAAACCCCGATAACAGTTATAATAAAATCAATCGAAGATATTTCTGAAAAAGTCACGCCGAAAATAAGAAAAGGAAGCAGAGACATAGAAGATAATAAATACATAGAATGCGCAATAACAGCTAACGCAGATTATATAAATTCAGGCGATATCCATTTACTGGAATTGGCGCAATACAACAGAATAAAAATAATTTCTGCAAAAGATTACCTGGATCTGGTGTAATAAAAAGCTCTCCCGCATCTGGCAACCTTATAATATCATCCCCTCCCCAACAATGGCGGTTCACGACGTTTCGCCGCAGGCGGAATGTCGTGAACCGCTTCGCTAAACGAAGTTTTAATTTCGTTTAACGCGTTAGAACGGTCTGTCCGAAAGATACTTATACTCTTTCCAAACACGCTCAGCTTGCTTCTTCGCCTTGGCAAGCAGCATATCGGCGCGCGCCGGGTCTGCGGCTTTAAGGCTCTTGAAGCGGACTTCCTTATACATGAAGTCCTCAATCGCTGTGGTCGCCTCTTTGGAATCAAGCTGGAAGGGGTTCTTTCCCTGATCCTTAAGGCGCGGGTCGTAACGGTAAAGCGGCCATAATCCGCTTGTAACGGCGGCTTTGCCCTGCTCAAGGCCTTTGCTCATATCGATACCGTGATTGATACAGTGCGCGTACGCGATGATTAAAGACGGGCCGTTGTATGATTCAGCTTCACGGAATGCCCTGATCGCTTTATTCATATCAGCGCCAAGTGAAATTTTCGCTACATATACATAGCCGTAACTCATCGCGATTGCGCCGAGGTCTTTTTTAACAATATCCTTTCCGGCATAAGCGAATTTCGCGATTGCGCCGACAGGAGTGGATTTTGACATCTGACCGCCGGTGTTGGAATAGACTTCTGTGTCCAAGCAGAGCAGGTTGACATTTTTTCCGGAAGCGAGAACATGATCCAGTCCGCCGAAGCCGATGTCGTACGCCCAGCCGTCGCCGCCGAAACCCCATACCGATCTCTTTACAAAATGATCAGCTAACGATAGCAGCATTTTCGCTGTCGGTTTTGAATCGCCTTTAAGAACGGCTTTCAATTCGTCAACATTTTTACGCTGTTCATTGATAGCGGCGTCGTCTGCCTGCGTATTATCAAGCAGCTTATCGATAATTGATGCGGCAATGCCTTCGCCTTTTGCTTTAACAGCCATCTCGCGGACATGAACAGCCAGCTTGTCGCTTGTAAGCCTGAAGCCGAGCGCGAACTCCGCGGCGTCTTCAAAGAGCGAGTTTGACCACGCGGGACCTCTTCCTTCGGCGTTTTTACAATAAGGCGTCGTCGGCAGGTTTCCGCCGTAAATTGATGAACAGCCTGTTGCGTTCGCGATCAGCGCTCTGTCGCCAAAAAGCTGCGACATAAGTTTAACGTACGGCGTTTCGCCGCAGCCGCCGCAGGCGCCTGAGAATTCAAATAACGGGCGTTTATACGCAAGAGCTTTCGGATTGCTCAGCTCGCCCGCTGCCGGTGTTTCAGGAAGACTGAGGAAATAATTCCAAACAGCGGCCTGCTCGTCATGGAATACAGGATCATCGGCGTATGATTTTATGGAAAGAGCGCTTGGTTTGCCTGCGTCTTTTGACATCGGGCAGATATTGATGCAAAGCCCGCAAACGCCTGAATCCATACAGTCTTCGCAGGAAATAACAAGAGTTGCTTTAAAGCCGTCTACCGGCTTTGGTTTAACTGCCGCGGTTTTTAAACCTTTAGGCGCTTTGGCGGCATCCGCGTCGCTTACATTTTTCATTCGGACACATCCATGGGGACAAACAACGGTACAGTTGCCGCACTGAATACAAACATCGGGGTTCCAAACCGGAACAAGCTCCGCGACTGACCGTTTTTCATACTGAGTTGTAGCTGTCGGGAATGTTCCGTCTTCCGGGATTTTACTGACAGGCAGAGTATCGCCGGCTTGAAATGAAGCTGTTCCAAGAGTTTCTTTAATCCAAGGATCTTTCGCGGTAGCAAAAGGCACTTTCATGTGGTTACTGCCTTCGGTTTTGGAAGGATAATCAACGGTTTCAACCGCGCCCAAAGCCGCATCAACAGTATTGTAATTCTTTTCTACAACATCCTTGCCTTTTTTGCCGTAGGAATGTTCAATGTGCTGCTTCATGAGTTTTACAGCTTCGGCTTCCTGCAGTACGCCGGAAATTTTAAAGTAGGCGGCCTGCATGACTGTATTTATGCGGTTTCCCATTCCTGTGTTACGCGCAATTTCAGCCGCGTCAATAACGTAGAATTTTAGTTTTTTATCAATTATTTTCTGCTGAACTTCGACAGGAAGCTCTTTCCATACGTCAGCTTTTTTGAACGGGCTGTTAAGGAGGAATGTTCCGCCTGGTTTAATGCTGGAAAGCATGTTGTACATTTCCATGTAGGAGAATTTATGGCAGGCGAGGAAATCCGCGGAGTTGATAAGGTACGGGCGCCTGATTTTATTCTTGCCGAAGCGAAGGTGGGAAACTGTAAAGCCGCCGGATTTTTTAGAGTCATAAGAGAAGTACGCCTGACAGTTAAGTTCCGGCCTGGCTTCGCTGATGATTTTAATTGAGTTCTTGTTCGCGCCGACCGTTCCGTCAGAACCAAGGCCGTAGAACAACGCTTCGTTCATGCCTTCTTCGGCGATGAAGAAACTTGGATCATAATCAAGGCTCTTGCCAAGAACATCGTCTTTTATACCGACGATGAAGTTTGCGGTCTTCTTGCCTGAAAGGTTATCGTATACTGCTTTAACCATGGAAGGGGTAAACTCTTTTGAACCAAGGCCGTAGCGTCCGCCCAGAATTAACGGATTGGCGCTGAACTCGCCTGAAGCCTGCATTTCCGCGACAGCGGTGCGGACATCTTCATAGAGCGGCTCCCCAAGTGAGCCGGGTTCTTTTGTGCGATCCAGAACCGCGATTGATTTTACAGTTGAGGGCAGTGCTTTTACAAATGATTTTGCGTCGAATGGGCGGAAGAGGCGCACTTTTACCACGCCGGTTTTTTCGCCTTTACTGTTAAGATAATCAATTGTCTCTTCGACAGTGTCCGCGCCTGAACCCATGATGATGATAACCTTATCCGCGTCTTTCGCGCCGTAATAATCAAATATGTGATATGAGCGTCCAATTAATTTCGCGAACTTATCCATTTCTGCCTGAACAATAGCCGCGGTTTTATCATAATATTTGTTAACGCCTTCCCTGCCCTGGAAATAAGTGTCAGGGTTTTGCGCTGTTCCGCGGATAGTCGGTTTTTCAGGAGTAAGGCCCCTCTTGCGGTGTTCCGCGACAAGGTCGTCATCGATCATCTGGCGCATGTCATCGTAGGAAATTTCCTCCACCTTCTGAAGTTCATGGCTTGTGCGGAAACCGTCAAAGAAGTGAAGGAACGGTATCCTTGAGCGCAATGTGCTTGCGTGCGCGATAAGAGCCATATCCATTACTTCCTGAACACTGTTGGAAGAGAGCATAGCCCAGCCGGTTTGACGGCAGGCCATAACATCCTGATGGTCGCCGAAAATTGAAAGGCTCGATGTCGCAAGCGCGCGGGCGGAAATATGGAATACTGTGGAGGTAAGTTCACCAGCGATTTTATACATATTAGGAATCATAAGCAGCAAGCCCTGAGAAGCGGTAAATGTAACAGACATCGCTCCTGTTGTAAGCGCTCCGTGAACCGCCGCCGCCGCGCCCGCTTCGGACTGCAATTCAATAACATCGGGAATTGAACCCCAGATATTTTTTCGTCCCTGCGCGGAAAATTCATCGGAAAGTTCCCCCATGGGGCTTGAAGGGGTAATCGGATAAATCGCGATTACTTCGCTGAGCGCGTGGGCAACATGAGCCGCCGCGTTATTACCGTCAATCATTGCAATGTTTTTACCTGCCATATTATTCCTCTGCTTTTTAGTAGATAGTCCGGAGAAAACCCGCAAAACATGGAATTTCTCCAATAACAGAAAAATTTTAACATGGGTATAGGTATAACACAAGTATTTTCTATCGCCTCCGGGCAGTTTAAAGTTAAAGGAGATAAATACAAATTTCTAAAGCCGGAGAACGATTTATAATATGGAAAAACATGTCAGTAAGGCTGATTTATGGTTGTAATACATGATAATATAAAGCCGATAAAAATAATGTGCCGTTAACTATTAGGAACACTTAAAAACAACATGATAAAAAACTTTCTGCCGGTTCATAAAAGAAAGCCGCTGATAATTACAATTGTTATATTCATATTAATTATTACAGCAATAATTCTTTTTTTTAAAATTCCCCGAAAAAGCCCGAATATTGTAATTGACAGTTCAGTAGTAATTCCGTATCTGAAAGACGGCGATATAATTCTACGTCACGGCGACGGAGCTTTATCTTCTCCGTTCAGCGGGATATCATTAACCGATAAAAGATTTTCACACCTGGGTATTGTAAGGATACGGAACGGGAACATCACGGTAATTAATTCTGTCGGATCCATTTTAAACAAAGATAAAGGCGTTGAAGAAAACTCTTTGGAGCAGTTTTTACAGGCAGCGCTGAATATTGGAGTATTCAGGGTAAAATCTATTGACGGAACATTAATCTCCGACAAAGCTCTGGAATACCTTAACCGTCCGTTTGACTGGGGCTTTAACCTTTTTGACGATAGTAAAATTTATTGTTCAGAATTGCTGTACGTTGTTTTAAAATCAATCGCTCCGGAAATGGAATTAGCCGTTTTATATATAGATACAATTAATATGAACGTTTTTCCGCTGGACTCAGTTTCCGCTTCAGATTACTTTGATGAGATACTATACATTGATCTGCCGAAAAAACCGTAACCCCCTGTGAGAGGGGTTACAGTAAGAACATTATTTTCTTGTTAATTCAAAAGGAATATCGCTGTCGGGAGCAGTTCCTGTAAGCTTATTTCCGCTTGATGTGAGAATCATTGTATCCTCTTCATCAACTACTATTACAGTTTTTCCCGACACAGCATAAGTGCCTTCAGAATCTATAGTATCGCTTACAGTTCCGTCTTTAATACCTACATCGTATGTAAAACACTTATTGTCACTGGTAAATTCGACTTCTGCGAGTATTACCGGATCAGTTACACCAATAAACAAAAGCATATCTTTATCAACTTCCATCATCTTTGCTACATTATCAAGGCTTGTTTTCATCAGCCATCTTCCGGTAACATTTACGTCTGCGCCGCTGCCGCTGATCAAATCATGGTCGCCGCCTGTCATCGAAGCTGCTATTCCTGTATCATCGTAAATATCACCGGCGGTTGTTGTTACGATATTACCGGTAATATTTATTGAGATACCAGAATTATAGTCATTAGATAGTATGATATTTCCGCCGCCGCCATCTTGTGCAATTCCTTCAATGATTTTTACAATTCCGCTAATTAAAATTATTTTTAATATGTAGCTGCCTGCTGTGACATTTGCTTTTGCGGTGTCATCGGTAATAGTCAGCGCATAAATATTTTTATTGTCAACCCAATTGTACGTTGACTGCGAAGGGCCGGTATCGCCGCCGCAGGTTGTGATAGCGAATACAATTGCCGTAATAAAAGCGATTGTCCCGAAAAGTCTCTTTGTCTTTTTCATTTGATACTCCTAAAAAAATTTATAAAAAAGGCCTCCGTAACAAAGCATTAAGTTCGTTACAGAAGGCGTTTCTCCGCAGGAAAAGAGTAATTTCTTTGTAAATAATTGAGAAAAAAACCAATGTATAGTTGACAAGAATTTTATTGTTATAAGACTGTTGACTGTTGACTGTTGACTGTTGACTGTTGACTGTTGACTGTTGACTGTTGACTGTTGACTGTTGACTGTTGACTGTTGACTGTTGACTGTTGAC
>WQSQ01000064.1 GCA_009787775.1 Treponema sp. | reverse complement strand
ACCAGGAGGCAAGAAACTGAAAATTACTGACCATGATGTATAATACGGCAAAGGATGAACCGTAAGAGAGCCATTGCCCTGCGAGCCCTGCCCAGAACGCGATGCGGTGAGCCATCTGGCTGCGTATGGTAATTTTCGCAAAACTGAGATAAAGGCTTATCCTCTCAAATAATGAAAATATTATAATTTTGTTACCCGCCATTTATGGTTATTTTCCTCTGAGCCCTGCTCCAGATAAGCTGTCCAATGATAAACAGGAGTACAACCCATGTTAATGAAATACAGAGTGAAAAATACGCGTTTTCAAGAGATGCCTTTCCAAGATAATAATTGATCGCTTCAAAAGAAATATAGCGGAACGGCAGAAAGACAGTAAGGACTTCAAGAAAACGCGGGTAGAACCACAAAGGAACAACTGTTCCTCCGAAAAATGTCAGGCCCGCTCCGACATACCATGAAAGATACCATGTCGCCTGAGTCCAGAACGCCAGAAGCCCTGTGATATAAATCAGCTGAAACATTATGATGACACCTGACAAAGTTAACGCCGCAAAGACAATTAAATGCGCGAATGAAGGCGGAAGGGGAAGGCCGATAACAATAGCGCTCAATATCACGACAGGAAGAACCTGCGTAACCAATCTGTAAATATTTTTTCCTGTATGGACGCTGAATAAATAAAGCTGATACGATACAGGGCGCAGAAAATGCATTACAACAGAACCGTCGCGGATGGAATCACCAAGTTCATTGGCGAAATTTCCGCGCGTTAAGGTGCTCACTGCCTCTGTGATTACAACAAAGGTTATCATATCAGTTACAGTGATCCCCTGACGAACGCCTGAACCTATCAGTGAATACCATAAAAAGTACTGGATTACAACAAATAAAAGCGATCCCAATAGTCCCATCAAGGTTGCGAGATGATAGCTTATCTGCGATTTAAACGCGCCTGCAAAAAAAGCCGCGTATTTAACCAAAATGATGTAAAACTTTGATGCCATGATAATTATTATGTTTTAATCTTTTTGGGTTTCTTTTGCAATATATCCTGCGGGAATAATAAATCAAAAACATCGGCTGCGGTTTCGGCTAACTCTATTTTAATTGATGTGCGGATATCCTTGTCCAGCTCGTTCCAGTCTTCTTCGTTGTCTTTGGGCAGTATAACTTTTTCCATTCCGTTCCTGATGGCGGCTAACAGTTTTTCCTTTAAACCGCCGATTGGGAGAATCCTACCTGTCAGGGTAAGCTCGCCCGTCATTGCGTTACAGGGGTGAGGCGGAACCTGGCAGAGGGTAGAAAGTAAAGAAGACGCAAGGGTGATTCCTGCGGAAGGGCCGTCCTTTGGGATTGCGCCTTCGGGGACATGTATGTGAAAATCCAGTTTTGCCAAATCTTTAATCATGAAATTGTATTTGGCGCCTGCGCTTCGCAGATATGACAGGGCGATACGGGCGCTTTCCTTCATAACATCGCCGAGATTTCCGGTTATAAGCAGTTCGCCTGAGCCATCATAACAGATTGTTTCGACAGGCATTATGGTTCCGCCTGTTTCTGTCCACGCAAGACCGTATGTTACGCCGACACGCGCTTCCCTGTATACTACATCGCGCTTGTATTTCCTTCTGCCAAGCAGTTTTTCCAGGTTTGCGGGCGTAACGGTTTTGATAAAGGAAGAAACAGGTTTATCCTTTCCGTAACCCTTGTTTACAGCGTTACGCGCAATGCGCCTTATGCAGCGCGATGTTTCCCTTTCCAGATTGCGCACGCCAGATTCCATTGTCCAGTATTGAATAATGTTTTGAATCGTATCGTCCCTGAACAATATTTTTGCGCTGCCAAGACCGTTGTCGCGTAACGCTTTGGGAAGGAGGAACTGTTTCGCTATGCTTAGTTTTTCGTTTTCGCCGTAGCCCGGCACTTCGATTATTTCCATGCGGTCAAGGAGGGGATACGGGATAGTATGAAGAGAGTTGGCCGTAGTGATAAACATTACTTTGGAAAGATCATACTGAACTTCCAGATAGTGATCCACAAATGTGGAATTCTGTTCCGGATCCAGAACTTCAAGAAGGGCAGACGCAGGATCGCCGCGGAAATCATGGGATAATTTGTCAATTTCGTCTAACAGGAATACCGGGTTAACGGTTTCCGCCTTGCGCATGGATTGTATTATTTTCCCCGGCAGAGCGCCTACATAAGTTTTTCTGTGCCCCCGTATTTCAGCCTCATCCCGGACGCCGCCCAATGAAACACGCACAAAGTTTCGTCCTAACGCCCTTGCGACCGATTTGCCTAAACTTGTTTTTCCGGTTCCGGGAGGGCCGACAAAGCAGAGAATGGGGCCTTTAATAGAATGAGGCGCAGGAGTCTGAGGCACTGGGAGTTGTGGATCAGGGAGTTGAGCGTTTAGCGTTGTAAGCTGAGAATTTAATATTGATAGTTGAGCATTAAGTGCAGAAAACTGAGATTTTATTGCGGATAGCTGGGATTCTGATGCAGGGATTAGCGAGTCGGGAGTTGGGAGTTGGGAGTTGGGATCGTTGTCAGAAAGCGGAGATTTATTATCTATGTTATCTGTCATAACATTCATGCTAATATCTGCGCTCTCCTGTTCCCTATTCCCTATTCCCGATTCCCTACTCCCTGTTGTTTCCCCATTCCCCTCTTCTTCATTACTCAACAACTGCCTTACCGCGATAAATTCAATTATACGGTCTTTTGCTTTCTTCATGCCGAAATGATCTTCGTCAAGAATTTTTTCCGCTTCGCCAAGATCCCCTGAATCTACTGAAAAACTGCTCCAGGGAAGATCGGCTATCCATTCAAGATAGGTGCGTAAAACTCCGGCTTCGGGTGAAAAAGGCTGTAGTTTACGGAGCCTAGTAATTTCCTTGCCTGTTTTCTCGGTGACTTCGGCTGGAGGTTTTTTGTCTGTTATGCGTTTTTCAAGAAGAGCAAATTCATCTTCTATTTTATCCTTTCCCAGTTCCTTGTTAATTTCCCGCAGCTGTTCATTCAGGATATATTCGCGGTGGCGTTTATCCATCCGGCTCTTAACCTTGCCGGAGATATTTTTCTGAATGCCGTATATTTCATTCTCCTGTTCGAGGGTTTCAAGGATTGAAAGAAGCCTTTCGCGGCTGTCTGTGATTTTTAAAAGCTCGATTTTTTTTTCAGATTTTATATAAGCGGCGTTACACACAAGGTTTGCCAGCCGCTCGGGATCTTCTGTTCTTTCTACGGCGGAGATGGTATCTGTGCTGATTTTTTTTGAATATTCGGCGTATTGAACAAATGATTTCTGAACGCTTCGCATTAATCCAAGGTCTTCAGGGATTAAGGGATCACTAAGGCCTGTTATGCGAAGAGGCGCGATCCGCACGGAGGAAAATGTTTCACAGGCTGTAAGAGATAGTATCGCGCCCCTGTATTCGCACTGGAAAACAACGCGGTATGTATTATCAGGCAGTTTAAGATGCGAGATTATCCTTGCGACAGTGCCGGTATCCCACGGCTCATCCGCCGTTATGCGCATTTCGTGTTTTTTAAGACAGACTGCGAAAAGCCTGTTATCCCGCCTTATTGCCTCTTCCAGCGCGCTGATGCCCGGCTTGTAGGTGATAAAAATCGGAACCACTGTCTGGGGAAAAAGCACAAGATCGCGCAGAGGGAGCATGGGCATCTCTTCGGCGGATAGTTCTTCTGTTTCAGGATACCCCTGTAAATTGCCTTTTGTGAAAAATCCGGAAAAAAGCTTTCCCAAACCGGTTTTTTTTTCCTTTGCCCTGTTCTTCACGTAAAACCCCGTTTGTCTGCGGTTCGCGCGGCCGGCGTTATGCGCTCTTCTGCTGCTGCAGATAAATTATCTGCGGCGGTTCGGATTTTTCAACTGTATCCTGCGTTATGATTATATGCTTGCTGCCCTTGTGCGAAGGAATATCAAACATTATGTCTGTCATAAGTTTTTCAACGATGGCTCTTAAACCGCGCGCTCCTGTTTTTTGCTTAATTGCCATATCAGCGATAGCGTCAACCGCTCTTTCCGTGAACTCCAGCTTGACATCATCGTAGGAAAGGGAAGCCTGATACTGTCTTACGATGGCGTTACGCGGTTCTGTAATGATGCGTTTAAGATCATCGCGTTTAAGCTCTTCAAGACTGACTGTTATCGGGAGCCTTCCTATAAATTCGGGGATCATGCCGAATTGTATCAGGTCGTCAGGATGCATGGCATCGTAGAGTTCCTTCAGGGATTTTTCCCCGCCGCCTGTGCCGGCACCAAAACCCAGCGGATGCTGAACAACGCGCCGCGCGATATTTTTTTCCAGCCCGACAAACGCGCCGCCGCAGATAAAAAGAATATTAGTAGTGTCAATGCGTATCAGTTCCTGATTGGGATGTTTTCTGCCTCCCTGCGGCGGTACAGAGGCGATTGTGCCTTCAATAATTTTAAGCAGCGCCTGCTGAACGCCTTCGCCTGAAACATCGCGGGTAATGGAAATATTTTCGCCTTTGCGCGCTATCTTGTCGATCTCATCAATGTAGACAATGCCCCGCTCGGCCGCCGCGATATTGTTGCCTGCATTTTGAATAAGCTTTAAAAGAATATTTTCCACATCTTCGCCGACATAACCCGCTTCTGTAAGCGTAGTTGCGTCTACAATCGCGAAAGGCACTTTTAATTTTTTCGCGAGAATTTTTGCGAGTAATGTTTTGCCCGTTCCCGTAGGACCGATAAGAAGGACATTGGACTTTTCAATTTCTACGTCTTCGTTTGCGCCTTCGACAGTTGGATTGGCTATTCTTTTATAGTGATTGTACACCGCGACAGACAGCGCCTTTTTCGCGTTATGCTGGCCGATCACAAACAGATCAAGGTAATTCTTTATTTCCCGCGGAGTTGGAATGTCGCCGGTAAAATTTGTTGTAAGTTCGTGTTCTTCTTCGCTTAGAATCTTGCGGCAGACTTCGATACATTCATCGCAAATATAAACATCGTTAGGGCCTGCGATAAGGCGGCGCGCCATGTCAGCACTTTTCGCGCAAAAAGAACATACTCTCTCAAAGAATTCCGGTCCATTACGAAGCCGCGCCATCTTTACTTCCTTTTAACTCTCTTACTAATATTGAATCGGCGACGCCGTATTCAACCGCATCTTCCGCGGACATATATAAATCCCTTTCCATGTCTGATGCAATCTGTTCAACGGTTTTGCCTGTATGCTTTGCGAAATATTTGATTGTCATTTTCTTTAAACGGATAATTTCCCTTGATTGAATGCCAATATCACGCGCCTGTCCCTGCGCGCCGCCCCAGGGCTGATGAATCAGTACCCGCGAAGAGGGAAGGAGCTTACGCTTGTCTGCGCTGCCTGCGGCAAGGATAAGAGCTGCCATGCTTGCGGCCTGCCCAAGGCAGATTGTCTGTACATCCGATTTTAAATACTGAATGGTATCGTATATCGCAAGCCCCGCCGTAACCGAACCTCCAGGAGAATTGATGTAAAGATTTATGTCTTTCTCGGTATCCTGACCGTCCAGAAAAAGTAGCTGCGCTACAACCAAATCCGCCGACAGATCATTAATATCTCCGTCCAGGAAAACAATGCGGTCTTTTAACAGACGCGAATAAATATCGTATGAACGTTCCCCCATTCCTGTCTGCTCAACCACGATAGGAACAAGGTTACTCATTTTTTCGCCAAAATTATTATTTCTCATATAATTATAATCTAACTATTTTCTGACATGAAAGCCAGATAATTCTCCTTGTTTCCGGGAATAAATTTATTTTCAGCTAACAAAGTTTCTCTCATCCGCTGTTCTTTGATCGTTTCTTTCATATAAAAAACATCTTCTTCTTTAAAGTCATTTTTTAACTCATCAATTTTATTTTTTATATTTTCGGCTGTAAGTTCATCCACGGGATCTTTTTCATTCAATGATAACACATCTTTTGCTATTCTCTCATATTCTTTTTCCATATCTTCATCTGTAACCTGAATATTCTGTTCATCCATTAATGTTTCCATGATCATGCGCGAGTGAAGTGATTTAATGGCAGTTTCGCGCCTTTCATTTTGTTTTACGCTGAATTCAGGATCTGATGCCATCACCTTTTTTATCATATCAGAATCCATTCTGTAATATTGCGCCAGACTGCGCATGCGGCTTTCCAGTTCCGCCTCAATCAGGGATTCGGGGATAACAACAGGCGATGTTTCCATTATTTTTTTTAATAACTCGTTTATTTTTACGCTTTTTAACCGTATTTCCAAATCTTTTTCCAGGCGGTTTTTTATATTGTTTTTAAGGTCTTCGAGAGTTCTGTATTTCTCATCAACATCCTGCGCAAGTTCATCGTCCAAATCAGGGAGTTTTTTCTCTTTAAGTTCATTTAAAGTTATTTTTATTTTACAGGTTCTGCCGGCTATATCCTTGTTTTCATGATCATCATCAAATTTTTTGTAAAACACATTGGATTCACCCTTTTTTAACCCGGTAATGCTGTTATCAATATCCAAAGTACTTGAGTTTGAGCCAAGAGTAAAAGTGAAATTCCTGCGGTTTAAATCCACACCCTGATAAGCCGTGTCTTTGTCATCGTACACTTCGTAATCAATTGTTACGACATCGCCTGTTTGAGATGCCGCGTCATCATCCCGATCCATGACAATGGCGTTTCGTTCCCTGATTTCTTCCAGTTCCTTATTAATTACTTCGTTATCCAACTCTGCATAAGGGTATTCAACCGATATATCTTTCCATTGATTTATTTTTACTTCGGGAAACACATCGTATGTAACGGAATATTGTAAATCCTGCTCAAAATCCAGATTCGGCTCTCCTTCCAGTTCCGGAGTAGAGTAGGCCATCGGTTTTTCATACCTGTTTAAATTATCATCCTCAAATATTTCTTTTAATGAGTATTCAATTATTCGCCCTAAGGCTTCTTTCCTGAGGCTTTCGCCGAATTTCCGTTCCAATACCTCACTTGGCACTTTTCCCTTTCTAAAACCTGGTAATTGCAGATCTCTTGTATAATCTTTTAACATTTTTTCATATTCTGAACGCACAACATCATTTGGGACAGTTACGTTCATTCTAACATTTGATTTTTCAAGACGTGTTATCTCTTTTGTAATAGCCACATTGTTCCTCTTATTATGGTATATTTGAGAAGAAAGGGTTTTCCCTTATAATTATTTTTATCATAAATAACGCTTTTTGACAAGTAGCGAGTATTTGCAAAAATGAATGTCTAAGGAATCTAGGTTTTAATAATATTAATAAAATTTATATAATATTACGAAAAGTAATAAATATATAAAAATGTTTGTAAATTATACTATAATAAATTGAGGTTGTTCCAAAACTCGGTTAGTTTTGTCACAACCTCTTGAAAAAGCGGTCTAATCGAACCATCGAACCGCAAGTTTGCGGTTTGCGCCTGCTTTTTCATATAAATTGGTAGCTGTTCCAAAAACGCGAACCAGCGGTTCGAAAGTTTTGGAACAGCCTCAATTAAATTGATAAAAAATATTTTGGCAGTACAATTAACTGGAGCAATGATTATCAAGATCCTCGTGATATTTGCCCATAGTTTTATAATTATTTCGTATAATAAACGGCAATTGTCCCGCTGCCATGTTCGGCCGGTTACGGTTCAAGCAAGAACGTTATGCGCAATATCTATAAGAATGTTATATTAAAATGTATTGACATAATATTAATACTGACATATTTTTCCAATTAAAAATGAACTTAAACAGGAAGTACCAAAGCAATATGATTATGCTTTGAAAACAAATTTATATGGCAATGCTTTTATCGAATTTTTATCAGAAAATGATATATGTGGATATAATAATTATTGAAAAGTATTTTTTCTCATAAATTATTAAGTAATACGGATGGTTACCACGAAGGAAAACAGAGAAAGACTGTATCATGACAACCCCCCCAAGGGGAAAGGCAAAGAAGCGGCGCAAGTCTGTCTACCGCTCATCTGCCACTTTTTAAAATTGAGTAAGTTACAGCACCTTTTCATTGGGAAGTTGTTACGCTAAGTCAATACAACATAAAGACTTAGCATTTTGAGCCGCGGAAGGATCGAACTTCCGACCCGCAGATTAAGAGTCTGCTGCTCTACCAGCTGAGCTAGCGGCCCT
>WQSQ01000063.1 GCA_009787775.1 Treponema sp. | reverse complement strand
ATAATGTCTCCTGTCTGACAGCTGACATGCCAGTTCCACGGCAGCTTCTGGATATGGGAATAAAGCGTATTCCACAGCCTCCACGCGACAGTCTCTCCAATTTCAAGGCTTGTATAATTACGGACAAGATTGAAAAGTTCAGCCATTAACGCGGCTGCGATAATTACAGCGGCGCAAATCCAGATATTTGCATGTAACAGTTCAAGCCCTCCGAGCAAATTAACAAGGCGGATTACAAAATCAGGAGCGTCAAGCGGAGCGGACCCTATTACGGAGTCTATTGTATACCGGATAATCTGAGGATTTAACAATGAAAACGCTACTGTTGCAAGCGTTGCGATGCAGCATAATGTGAAACTTAATTTTCTGTCTTCCGCAGCTGCGGCGACCAATGAGACTCTTCCGCCCTTCCAGGGTAGTGTCATTATAATTTCTCCGTTAAATATTTTTTAGGCCCGGTTCACGCAGGCCCGTCTGATTACCAATGTAAACATTAATACAAAAGTGACCAGGTAAGTTATAGAATAATATCAATATGATTTATTTTTATGAGCAAATTTGATCAATTCAGGCAAATTATTATAATTTATGTTAATAATTATTTATAAATTAAATCAAACCGGAGGCAAGCCCTAAGGCTTTAGTTTAAGCGGGGTTCCCTTTTAATCATTGTGCATCCTCCTTAAAGGTGTAATTGCGGTCGATCTGCCTGATCATATGCGTACATATAATCCGGCAGCTTATGTCATTGTACAATCTATAATTTAAAATAAAATCTGTCAAGTAGTTTTATAACAATTTAACATATTTTTTCTCGGTCTGATGCGGGCCGCGTCCGGTTCAGGATCAAAGTCAATGTATGCAAGCTGAGCATACGGATCAAATTTAACAAGCTCATCCGCGAATGTATTTGCGGCGATAATGTACTGTTCGGCGGGTCTGAACGCGCGGCAGGCGGGACACGCGCACCATGTGCTTTCATGTCCTTCATCCGGCAGCATATGATATATGCGGGGAGTTGTCACTTTATGAATTGTTCTTCCAATTAATACTTTTGCGTTTTCACAAAGCAGAGCGGTGGTTTCAGGATTTGTCGGACAAAAATGGTGTCTCATTTTCCGCCTGCCGTGTTCCATGCGGAATAAACCGCGGTGAAAAAAGAAAAGTTTCGGCGGCAGCAATAAGGAAAATTCCCGCCCTCCGGCTTCAACATGAAGATCATAGCGGTTGATTAATTTAATATATTTAGCGTTTTTTGTTTTAAAAAATCTGTCGCTCAGGGAGAAAACCAGAGTGTTGCATTCATTCTCAAGAGCCAGTTTAATAAGTTTCTCCCGTTCTCTTGAACCTGTTCTTTTTGAGATAAACAGTCTCTTTCTGTCATCATCCATAAGTACAATATATGGTATTATTGCAAATATGGCTATATGATTACGATATGGATTTAGGACATCATCCAAATCTGACCGCTTTTGATGCTGCTGTTATCGGGTGCGGTGTTTCCGGAGCGAATATAGCGCGCCGCCTTTCGGCATATTCTGTAAAAACCGCGATTCTGGAAAAAGACAGCGATGTATCTTTCGGAACATCAAAAGCAAACTCCGGGATAATTCACGGCGGCTTTCATCATAATAAAAAATATTTAAAATCGCGCCTTGAAATGCAGGGCGGCATGATGTTCGATCAGTTAAGGAGAGAGTTAAATTTCCCGTTTAAAAGATGCGGAATAATTGTCGCCGCTCTCCATTATGATGAAATGAAAGTTGTTGAGCACCTGTATCTGCAGGGAGTCCAGAACGATTGTCTTGGAATTGAACTTTGCTCGCGCCAGAGAATTCTTGAACTTGAACCGAAGCTGTCATACGATGTAGTCGGCGGCCTTTACGCGCCGGGCGGCGGAATAGTTGAGCCGTACCGCTTTGTATTCGCGCTTGTGGAATCGGCGCTTAAAAACGGAGTCAGCCTTTTTACCAATTTTAAAGTGAGCGAAGCGTATCAATGCGGCGGTTACTGGCGAATCCGCGCAAAAGACGGAAGAGAAATAAGAGCCCGTTACGCGATAAACGCCGCTGGCCTTTTCGCCGATGAGGTATCAAAAATATTTTGCGCGGAAGATTTTACAATAAGCGCGAGAAAGGGCGAGTACTATTTGCTGGACAGGCTTACAAAAGCTTGCCCGTCAAGAGTTGTCTTTCCTGTCCCGACAGCGGTATCAAAGGGAATGCTTGTAATTCCTACAGTAGAAGGTACAGTGCTTGTCGGCCCTACCGCCGATGAATCAGAAGATAAAAATAATTTTTCAACTACCGCAAAACATCTTGAGCAGATACTTGTAAGCGGAAAGAAAATGATACCGTTTATAAGGGAGAACGACGTGATAACATCATTCGCCGGGCAGCGTCCCTGCCTTGGCGAAGATTTTTATATTGAAGCGTCAAAAAAAGCGCGTAACTTTGTTCAGGTAGCGGGCATTCAAAGCCCCGGACTTACGGCCTCTCCCGCAATCGCCGAATATGTAAAAAACATCCTTGTGGATATGGGACTACAGCTGACAGAAAAACCAGGCTGGAATCCTATTGTTGAAAATCATCCGAAGGTCAGGGAGATGAGCCTTAACGAACATGACAGTTATATCGCAAAAGATCCGGCATGGGGAAACATAGTCTGCCGCTGTGAAAATGTAAGCGAAGCAGAAATCGTGCAGGCGGTAAGGCTCGGGCACACTACATTGGACGGAGTAAAATATTTTACACGCGCGCAGATGGGGAGATGTCAGGGAGGATTCTGCACATACAAGATAATAAAAATCATAATGAGGGAAGCAAACCTTTCATGGGATGAAGTTACAAAACACGGAGCGGAAAGCCGGGTGCTTGCGGCGGAGTATCCGGAATTAACCGCTGAACTGCAGAATGGCGGCTGTTTATGACAGAGATTCAAGATATGCGCAGCATATCAGATGTGCGCAGCATATCGTACGACGCTGTTGTAATCGGAGGGGGAGCCGCGGGAATGGCCGCCGCTCTTGAGCTTGACGCCGAAGGTTTCTCCTGCGCGGTTATAGAGAGGGAAGATCACCTCGGCGGAATACTAATGCAGTGCATCCACAACGGATTCGGTCTTCACGAGTTTAAGGAAGAGCTGACAGGCCCTGAGTTCGCGGAGCGTTTTATAAACCGCACAGCAAAATCGAAGATCGCCGTTTACTTAAACACAACCGTTACGCAGTTTACAGCCGTTGAACCGTCAGCTTTGGATTCGCTCATACCCTCATTCAGGGTTCAGAATTATTCGCTGCTTTATTGCGTCTCTCCATCGGGCATTATGCAGATTACATGCCGCGCCGTGCTCCTGGCGATGGGCTGCCGTGAAAGAAACCGCGGAAACATCCGCATACCGGGCTTTCGGCCGGCGGGCATTTATACGGCAGGTCTCGCGCAGCGCCTTGTAAACATTGAAGGCTATATTCCAGGAAAGGAAGTTGTCATAATCGGCTCAGGCGATATCGGTTTAATTATGGCGCGGCGCATGAGCTGGGCCGGATGCAGGGTGAAAGCCGTTGTGGAAATAATGCCGTATCCCGCGGGCTTGACGCGTAACATTGTCCAGTGCCTGAATGATTTTGACATACCGCTGTACCTTTCATCGCAGACAACAAATATTTTAGGAAAAGACCGCGTGCAGGGAATTGAAGTCACTCCGATTGAAAACGGCGTCCCTGTTTCTGATAAAAGTTTCCGTATAGACTGCGACACGGTTCTTTTGTCAGTCGGCCTTATTCCCGAAAACGAACTGTCAAGAGCGGCGGGCATCGAACTAAACACCGCGACAAACGGCCCGTTAGTAGATTCCTTTTTAATGACAAACATGGACGGAGTCTTTGCCTGCGGCAATGTGCTGCATGTCCACGACCTTGTTGACTGGGTTTGCGAAGAAAGCAGGCGCGCGGGACGTTACGCCGCATCCTGGCTCAGGGGAGAACGTCCCTCTTTGCAGATAAAAACAAAAGCGGGCTCTCATGTGCGTTATGTGAATCCGTCCAGCGCCGATCCTGAAAAAGAAAACACCGTCTACATGCGCTCAATGATTGTAAAAAATGACGCTGTTCTTGAGGTGAGACTGGATAATCAGGTTATAAAAACCAAAAAAGAAAGGCTTGTACAGCCGCCTGAGATGATCAGCTTTAAACTCGGCCCCAAAGATTTTGAAGGGAAAAACTATAGCCCCGATTCAATTCTGGAGTTTATTATTTATTAGAGGTAAATGTGCGAAACCTGACTTGTATTATATGTCCGATAGGCTGCTCTCTTGAAATACAGGAGTCCGGCTCTGGCAATTTAACTGTAACAGGAAGCCGATGTCCGCGCGGAGAAGTTTACGCGCAGGAAGAAATCCGCTCTCCCAAACGGATTGTAACCGCAACCGCAGCGGTACAGGAGGAACAGGCTGCGCTCTCTGTAAGGCGCGTGCCTGTAAAAACATCTTCCGCCTGCCCGAAAGAAAAGATAAACGCCCTGTTATGCGATATCTATAAAAAGAAAGTATCCCTGCCTGTAAAAGCGGGGGACGTCATTATATCAGACTGGAACGGAAGCGGGATTGATGTAATCGCCGCAAGGACGATCTCTTATGCTGATTAAAAAAGAAGAAAAATCCGCCGATACATTTTGGCGGGAATACGAAGAGAAGACAGGCGAAAAAGTAATTAAACGCGGTTTGGGAAAGTATATCTCAGGCTGGGATGAATTTGATGAAAAGAAATGGGGCGGCATATGGGGCCTTATAATAGAAACATCGGGCGGATGGCGCTTCCATCATTTTCCGCAGAACAGCTGGATCGATTTATTAACGCGCTTCGCGGACAGCGGCCAGCCCAAAGAGAAAACAATATTTCTGCCTCAGGAAAAAATAACATCAGCCCAGATAATAAAGGAAACAAAGCGGTGGAAGAAACTCTTTACCAATACAGCGCCGCTCCTTTCAATTAAATACACAGACGAAGCGGGAAACGAAAAGCGGCTCCTGTTTGAAGTGCAGCGCGAAATAAGTTAAACCGCCGTAAGGGCGCCGGTGTCCTGTCTTACTCAAAACAGGACGCCAGGCTGTTTAGACAGTAATATTTTCAATTTCATCGATAGCAAGCCCGGTAATATCACACACAAATTCTTTGGTAGAGCCTTTCGCTATAAGATTTCTGGCAATAACAAACCTTTCATTTTCTCTACCGTCTTCCCAGGCTTCCTTGCTTCTAATTGCTACTAGTTCATCAACGGTTATGTCATCATTCAGCATATTTATTACCTCCGAGCCGTGGTTTCTTAAAAAGCTCTTAAGAATATCATTCTCTATACAGTATTTTACAGCAGCTTTTACAGATTCATCAAGCGGTATGTCTTTATTTAGCTCCCTTATTTTGTTAATGAATATGCTGTAGCTTTCAAGCGTTTTGCATTTTTTGAGTATTTCAGAGTTCCTGCCCTGATTGATATTGTACACATGAACGATTAACTCAAGCGGGAGACTGTCTTGATACAATTTAAGGCTTTCTATGTTCTCGAAAGCTGTTGATAGTTTTAGCATCGTATGATCTGGATAAGGTTCGCTGCCGTTATAAAGAATGAAAAACTCAGGCGTCGGGATTATTATTTATTTCAATGTAATAACCTTATTACGGAACTACTGCGGACAGTATCGGAGACCAGACGCCGAGGATGCCGCGCTCATTCTGCCATGCGGCGGCGGCGTAGACTGTTTTGCCTCTGTCGGTCTCGTCAAAGTGGAGGGTGAAGGGCGTACGGCTGGCCATTGTGTGGTGGTTAAGTTCGTCGTGAACTGCGGGAGGAGAATCGAGGGTTCCCCAGATAATGACAGCGCCGTCGTAGCCTGCGGGTTTCGCTCTGTGGTCGGTTCCTTTTATCCTGAATTGAATCTGAATCTGGCGGAAGGTATTTACAGCCAGCACAATCTCAACTTCTTCAGTTACAACAGTATGATCTGTGCGTATGGTGTCGTGGTTAGGAATGCCCATTTCGATTCGGTCGGAGTTGGTCACGGGCGGAAAGCGCAGAAACTGATTGACAAAGCCGCGCAGTTCGCGGGTACATTCGGCCTGCGCTTCTTTTCTGGTGTTGTTATTGGCAGGAGTCGGCGTCAGCAGCGCCTGTTCATTGGCCAGCCTGAAAATGCTGTACTTGTCCATCAATGTTGACAAGCGGCTGTACGGTATACCTGTCCATGCCGGTTTATCACCCTGCACCTGATTCTCGGCATGCTGGAGCAGCCTTATCATAAAAGCCTGAAACTGCGCTGGATTTTGCGGAACATAATCTCTGTGTGTATTTGACATAATTAACTCCTTCTATACCGGAACTTGTTCTGAACACTTTAGTACACGTTCTGAAACCTTTAGAACATGTTCTGGACTCTTTAGAACATGTTCTGGACTCTTTAGAACATGTTCTGGACTCTTTAGAACATGTTCTGGACTCTTTAGAACATGTTCTGGATTCTTTAGAACATGTTCTGGATTCTTTAGAACATGTTCTGAGTCATTTAGCGCATGTTCTGAAACTGCCGGAACACGCGCTTAAATCTTTCTAATACTTACGGCTGCTTCGTCCAGGTTAGGCTGTATATGGAAGTCCGTGTGTAGATTCCGGGTCCGCCTGCAAGGTAAGCATCTCGTAAATACTCGGGGAAAGAATTATTCGAGCTAAAATTAGCTGCGGCAATCGTTCCCTGGAATGTTACGCTTGTAAGGTTGTTGCAGTTGAACGCTTCTTCGCCGATAGAAGTAACGCTGTTTGGGATTGTTATGCTTGTAAGGCCGCTACAGCCAGAGAACGCACTATTGCCGATGGAAGTAACGCCAGAGCCTATTGTTACGCTTGTAAGGCCGGTGCAGCTGGAGAACGCGGCAGCGCCGATAGAGGTAACGCTATTTGGGATTATTATGCTTGTAAGGCCGCTGCAATATGCGAACGCCATATAACCGATAGAAGTAACGTTATTGGGTATTGTTACGTTTGTAAAGCTGTTGCAGTTTAAGAACGCAGCATCGCCGATAGAAGTAACGCTGTTGGGGATTGTTATGCTTTCAAGGTTAAAGCAGAAGTAGAACGCCTCATCATCGATGCTTTGCAGCTGGCTTCCGGCAGCGAATGTTACGCTTGTAAGGCCGATGCAGCCATTGAATGCACCAAGGCTGATAGAAATAACGCTGTTGGGGATTATTACGCTGGTAAGGCCGCTGCAGTTATTGAACGCATAATCGCCGATAGTAGTAACGCTATTGCCGATTGTTACGCTTGTAAGGCCGCTGCAGTCGGCGAACATTTGCCTACCGATAATGCTGTTGATTGTTACACTTGTAAGGCCGGTACAGCCCTTGAACGCTTCTTTGCCGATAGAAGTAACGCTGGAAGGGATTGTAAGCGCGCTTGTAAGGCTGGTGCAGTTATAGAACGCACGATCGCCGATAGAAGTAACGCTAGAGGGGATTGTTACGCTTGTAATGTCGCTGCAATATGCGAACGCGCTGATGCCGATAACTTTAGTTCCTGCCATCAAGCTAATTGTACTGCTAAGTGTCCCTTTATAACCTACGACCCATTTATCAACGTATACAATACTGTTATCAGGCGTATTATTCCATATAGCGGTGTTATAAAACGCATTAGCGCCGATAGAAGTAACACTCTCAGGGGTTGTTATACTCGAAAGGATGGTGCAGCCACTGAATGCACCTTCTCCGATAGAAGTAACGCTGTCCGGGATTGTTATGCTGGTAATGCCGGAGTTATAGAACGCACCGTCGTCGATAGCGGTTACTGGTAATCCGTTATACTCCGCGGCAATTACCACCGCTCCTGAGGTTACTGTACCTCTTGAAACTGAATACTCTGTATTGCTGTTAATCAGCGTGTAAGAGAGGCCGGGGGTCGGCTCTGAGGGTTCGGACGGTTCTGAAGGTTCGGTCGGCTCTGAGGGCTCGGGGTTATTTGTTGAAGAATAATAAATCGTTGTTTGTTTGGGCGAACCTGATATATTATAGCCTGTTTTAGCTACAGCTACGGATAAAGTACCGCCTGCTGTAAAACCGCTGATGGAAAGCGTGTATGCCGGCCCTGAGCCAGTAAGCGTACCTTTTGTTACACCCGATATGCCTGACAAGGTGATGTCTGATGCGGAAAGCCCGGTAACAGCCGCGCTGAACGTAAGCGTTAACTGCGTTGTTGTCTGCGAGGCATTACCGTTGGCGCTTACGCTGCTGAAAGTTACCGCGGTATTACCGCCTTTACCGGGGGTTACTGAAGAAGGAAGCGAGGCTGGCGTACCGTCGTCCCAATTTAAGGAAGAGGCTCCTGTAAAGCCTGTTATGCCTGCGCTGCTGATATTTACGGTAAACTCAGCCGA
>WQSQ01000062.1 GCA_009787775.1 Treponema sp. | reverse complement strand
CGCATTTTTCCTGATAAATGAGCCAATATAAGATGCCCGTTCTGATTATCAAGTTCCACCCTGAACATTGTATTGGGAAGCGCTTCCCTGACTACTCCTTCTACCTCTATCGCCTCTTCTTTCGCCACTTTTACTCCTTAAAAATGCATCCGCGGATATAAAAAATCTATAGGAAAAACAATTTAATGTCAATTTACCGGGCGTCCATTTTTACCGACTATGGAATATTTTAAGCCTCTGGATTAAACTGCATTATGCAATACTACAGTACGAGAAATAAAAATGAATTTGTAAACTTCGCTTCAGCCGCACTTTGCGGTCTTGCGCCGGACGGAGGCCTTTATGTTCCGCAGGAGATTCCAGTGTATCCGGCACATGTGCGATCTTCTTTTGGAACAATGGATTTCCGTGATATTGCTTTTGAAACGATAAAACCATATGTAAAAGATGAAATAAATGACAGCGCGTTATCTGACATTATTCAGTCTTCATTTGCATTTAATGCTCCCGTTGTGCCTGTTATGGACCGCTTTTGCGTAGAACTTTTCCACGGACCTACTGCAGCTTTTAAAGATTTCGGCGCGCGTTTTATGGCGCGCGCGTTTTCATATCTGCGAAGAAGCGAAGACCGTCCCTTAAGAATTCTTGTCGCGACTTCGGGCGATACAGGAGGCGCTGTCGCGGACGGTTTCTTCGGTGTTCCGGGAATTTTTGTCACTGTCCTTTATCCAAAAGGCAGAGTCACGCCGCTTCAGGAAAAGCAGATCGCAGGTCTTGGAAAAAACATTTCCGCGCTCGCTGTAGAAGGCAGTTTTGATGATTGCCAGCGTCTTGTTAAATCCGCTCTTGCGGATAATGAACTAAAGAAACAGATGTCTTTATCTTCGGCCAATTCGATAAATATCAGCCGTCTTATTCCGCAGGCGGTTTATTACGCGTCAGCTGCGGGAAAGATGCATTCGGGATTAAATGATCCTGACGGAGACGCTACTCCGAGAAAAAAGAAACTAGAACAAAGTATAAAAAGCTATGCGGGAATGCCTGTCACTCTCTGCGTTCCTTCCGGCAATTTCGGCAATTTAACTGCAGGACTCTACGCAATGAAGATGGGCGCGCCTATACATCAATTTATCGCAGCAACCAACATTAATAAAACCGTTCCCGATTTTCTTGAATCAGGCGAATATAACCCGCGTTTTTCACAGGCTACAATTTCCAATGCGATGGATGTCGGAGCTCCAAGTAATTTCGAGCGGATGTCAGCTCACTTTTCATTGGATGAAATGCGCAGGATCATTCTGGGCGTTTATGTCAATGATATGGAAACACAGGAAACAATTATCCATATCGCAGAAAAATCAGGTTATTTCCTTGATCCGCACAGCGCTGTCGGCTGGAAAGGCGTTGATAAACTCACCGCGGAAAATAAAATTAAAGAAGGGGTAACAGGCATACTCAATACAGCTCATCCTGCAAAGTTCATGGAAGTTGTTAAACCGCTGGCAGGCCCGCCTCCTGTGCCTGAAGCTCTTGCGCGCGCAATGGAAAGAACCGTAAACACAAAAATAATCCCTGCGGACATTTCTGTATTAATTGATTTTTTAAAAGAACATAATTAATTTTTACTACTTGAATTTGATGTTTCAAACTCCGAAGAAGAAATTCTTTTTGGGGGATGCTATAACAGGGGGCATATGGCGCCTAACGCCGGTTTTAACGGCACATATGAAAACGCATTATAGCCGGGAATATGGTAATACCGTCAAGTTTTAAAAGACAAGTTTATGATTTATATACCGGTGATTTGATTTATGAAATTGTCGTTTATCAGTGATTCCTGCTGAGAAAGAACAAATAAATAGTCAGAGAGCCTGTTTAAGTATACTCCCGCTTCCCTGCAAAGATATTCTTTTTCATTTACTGCGAAAAAATATCTCTCCGCTCTCCTTGCAATTGTTCGTGCAATTTGTATTTGCGCTTCAATAATATTTTTACCTGGTATAACAAATTTTGTTAACTTTGGAAGACTGCCTGTAAGCTTGTAGATTTGTTTTTCAATGCCTGTAATTTCGGTATTTGAAAAAAAGTAACTGTTGTTACCTATGTCAGAAACATGCGACATCAGCTTTACAAGATTTTTCTGGGCAAGCTCAATAAACTGACAGGCGGAAAGCCATGAAACCTGCCACGCGTCCTCATTGGAGAGCATTGCTCTTATCAGTCCCAGATTTGAGTTAAGCTCATCAAGCGCACCGAGAAAATGAATAACAATATCGTTCTTGGAAAGCCTCTTCCCGGCTAAATCCGATGTTTCGCCGTTATCGCCTTTTCCAGTATAAATACTCACCTTCTACTCCTGATCTTAAAATATTACTTATTATACCCAATTGTCAATTTTAAATTTTTTAATCTTTTAAAAATGTCTGGTGTTATTTGTGATTAGAATGCCTCTTATTATAATAATAAAAATACTTGCGCCATTCAAGCGCTTTCGTTCTGTATTTATCAAGCTGTTAATAATCCCATGATGACTCCTCCCCTGTTTTTCTGTTATCATCAGTCATGGCGCACGAACAAATAGCACCAACTAAAAGCAACCTCTTAAAAGTTAAAGACAGATTGAACCTCGCAAGGGAAGGCTACGATCTTCTGGAGCAAAAAAGGGAGATCCTTGTATCGGAGCTTATGCGCAAGATAGAACAGGTAAAGCTCCTTGAGCGCGACCTTGACAAGCGCACCCAGACCGCCTATCCATGCCTTAAGCGGATGCTCGTGGTTGTCGGAAGGGAGAGGGCCAATAAACTGGCGCAGAATGTCACATACCGCTATGAGTCAAATGAAAAACTTGTCGTAACAGCCGGGATGAAACTGCCGGGGCTTGACGTGCAGATACCATCTGTAGATTTAAAATATTCGCATGTAAATTCATTTGCCGAATGTGATGAAACCGTGCTAGAATTCTTCGAGTTTTTGAAGATTTGCACCGAATTGGCAGCAATCAGGACGATCGCGTGGCGGCTCGCGCGGGAAGTGCGACGCACGCAGAGGCGGGTAAACGCGCTTGAGAAAATGGTAATTCCTGCGGCAAGCGAGACAAAAAAGTATATAGAATCCGTGCTGGAAGAGCGTGAAAGAGAATCGTTCTTTACAAGCAAGCTTTTAAAAAAGAAAGGAGCGTCAAAGTCAGCGACATGAACAGCGCATTACCGGAACAAAAGACGCTCAGCCGCGGGAGGTTCCCCTCGTGAAGCCTCTAATTTCCAGTGTTGTAACCGCAGTAACAGGCACAGACGCGTCGATTCTGGCAGCAAAATACGCAATCATTCTTGCAAAGACATATCATTGTAAATTAACGGCTGTGTATGTCGTTGACACGGCAACTATCAGACAGCTTACCTTAAGTAAAATTTTCATTCAGGAAGAAGCCGCCGAATACGAAAAAAACCTTGAAAAAAACGGGTCACGATACCTTACCTATGTTGAAGAGCTTGCTCACGCCAAAAGTGTCAAAATTGAAAAACTGATGCGTAAAGGCGCAATTTTTACCGAAATCCTCAACGCGGCGGATGAAAAAAGGGCAGATTTAATTTTGCTCGGCGGCTGGGAAAAAGATACAAAAACAAGGGACATAATCGGCCATTCCCACAGGGAAATCATGACAAACGCGAAATGCTCCGTGATGCTTGTCAAAGAGCCCAATATCGATCAGATTTATAAGCATGCATAAGGAAAATAAATAATGAGAATAGCAGTAATAAGCGCGCCGGCGTCAAGGCAGACTGCGCCGGATTATGTTAAATCACTTGCAAAAGGCATGATGGCGATGGGCCATATGGTTGATATAGTGGACGCATGGACAGAAGACGGCTTCAGACTTCCGGGTTATGATTATGTAGCGGTAGTCGCCGAACCCTTGTCATTTTTTTCCGGAAAAATAACGGACAATATCGCGAAGGTACTGGCAGGGAGCAGCTCTCTTGTCGGGAAAAAAGGCGCGGCATTTGTAAAAAAATCAGGGCTCTTTACAAACCGCTCCCTTTTTAATCTGATGAAAGCAATGGAAAAAGAAGGGATGCGGATTAACTGGAGCGATATTTTATTCAATCCTCCCCACGCGGAAGCAATGGGTAAGCATATCGGCGCATAACAAAGTTGGATAATCATTACAAGCTTCTTGGCATACAGCCCGGCGCAAGCACAGCAGAAATAAAAAAGGCATTCCGTCAAAAAGCAAAACAGCTTCATCCCGATATTGCGGGCATTCAGCACAGCGAAGAGATGCGCCGTCTTATCAAAGCCTATGAAGCCCTTTCCGATGTTGAGCGCCGTTTTGAATACGACAGAATATTCGCAAGTTACGCGAACAGAGCCGGCTTTGATTCCTCACAGCGCAGCTTCCATTACCGCACATGGCTTAACGAACAGGAAGACCCGGCAAGCAGGGCAAAACTGGTTTTCTACGAACTATTGCGCCTTAATGAAGAGCGGTCAATCGAAGTGTGGAGAGAAAACGGCGGACTTGGTTTTCGCATGGAGAATTTTCTTGAAAGGGGAGACTGGATGGACTGCTATTTCCTTCTTGCCGAAGAGCTGGAAAAGAGGGGCTTTGTTTTTGAAGCGTTCAAACTGTTAACTGTAATTCTTGCCGAAGAAAAGCGAAGAGTATACTTTAATCTGTTTACTCCGGAAATTAAACATTATCTTTTAATCATGGTAAAGAAAAAATTAAGGGAACAGGTAGACAGCGAAACATGGATCGACTGTATGGAGTCTCTCCTTGGCATTGGATTTTCCGAACAGGAAGAAAAGTTTTTTAAGGACTCTATAGCAAACGCGTTAAAGGAAATAAGATCGCAATAATGGAGCGAAAAAATGATACGGCTGAAAAATGAAAAACAAATTAATGGAATCAGAACATCCTGCAAACTGTTATCCGCCATGTACCGCGAATTAATCCCGAGGATAGTACCCGGAGTCCAGACAATAGAAATTGATCAATGGGTGCAGGACTGGATAAAAAAAATGGGAGGAAAGCCTGTCTTCCTCGGATACGGCTCAAAGAAAAAACCTTTCCCCGCCGCAATCTGTATTTCAATTAATGAGGAAGTCATTCACGGCATACCGTCAAAAAGACGCATACGCGAAGGAGACCTTGTTTCCCTTGACTGCGGAATAGAACTCGGCGGATTTATCAGCGATCAGGCTGTAAGCGTTGAAGCCGGAAAAGTTCCGGATGAAGTAAAAAAATTAAACAGGATAACATGCGAATGTTTATACAAGGGTATTGAAGCGGCAAACGCGGGAGACAGGCTTTTAAAAATTTCACGCGCGATAGAGCAGCATGCAAAAGCAAACGGATACGGAATTGTCGAAGAATACTGCGGCCACGGAGTCGGGCTCGCTCTTCACGAAGATCCCCATGTTCCAAATTATCCTCACGGAGCGAATCCAAAAATGAACAACGGAATGGTATTCGCGATTGAGCCAATGATCAATCTGGGAAAAAGCGATATCGAAATCTGCGAAGATGACTGGACTGTTGTTACAGATGATGAAAAAGTTTCCGCGCACTGGGAGCATACAATCGCGATCTTCGGCGACAAGACAGAGATTCTAACGGATAGGCTGGAAAATCTTGTTTTTTAGCGCTTCCTTTGAGATCAATAACATTTAAGAACTGACAGGGTTGAATTGACAGCATTGAATAATATCACTTATTTATAATTTGTAACTATCACAGCAATAGAATATTTGTTATTATATAAATACAGAATTCCAATCATCAGGAGTAAATATGAATATCATGCAAAAATTATCATCAAGGAGCCTGTTTATCTTCAATCTGGTTCTAATTGGGGCTATTTTTGGCTTTATATTGGCCTTTTTATCATTTTCATGCACTACCCCGCAAATGCGCGTACAGGCCCAGCAAAGCCAGGTTGTAATTCCTGAAGATGCCCTCGCAGTGGCTCAAAGCCTTCAGACTGTTTTCCGTTCTGTCTCTGATAAAATGCTGCCATCTGTTATTGAAATAAAAACTGTTACAGTAAGGCGACAGCAATCGCAGAGCTTTAACGGAATCCCTTGGGAGTTTTTCTTTGGACCGCGCGATCAGGGACAGGATAATCAGGAGCGCGAATACCGTTCTCAGGGACTTGGCTCCGGGATCATTGTACGCAATAAAGACGGCGTTTATTACGCGCTTACAAACAATCATGTTATTGAAGACGCTTCGGAAATCACAGTCGCGACAAAAGACGGAAAAGAATACCCCGCGCAGCTTGTCGGCAGCGACACGCGAAAAGACCTTGCATTAATTTCATTTAAAACAAACGATTATCATCCTCTAGCTGTTCTCGGCGATTCTGACACCGTACATGTCGGTGATTTCGCGATAGCGATCGGCAACCCGCTTGGCCAGCAATTTTCCTTTTCCGTGACAATGGGAATAGTAAGCGCGGTAGGACGCACCGGAGGACCCGGAGATAATATAAATGATTTTATTCAGACAGACGCGCCGATTAATCAGGGCAACTCAGGCGGGCCGCTTGTAAATGTAAGGGGGGAAGTAATCGGTATAAATACATGGATTGCAAGCAATCTTACAGGCGGCGGAAATGTCGGACTTGGTTTTGCCATTCCCATAAATAACGTTAAGCGATCAATAGATGAATTTATAGAAACAGGAACAATAAGTTACGGCTGGCTCGGAGTATCACTGCAGGAACCCAGCAGGGAAATACTGGACGATCTCGGTCTTGAAAACGGACGCGGCGCGCTTGTTACGCAAATGTTCCTCGGCTCTCCTGCGGAGAAAGGAGGCATCAGGCCCGGCGATTTTATCACTCATGTAAACGGCAGGGAAACGCGCAATGTTCAGATGCTTCAGCTTGCAGTAGGCGATTTAAGGGCGGGAGAAACCGCAGCATTTACAGTTATCAGAGACAAGCAAAGAATGGAACTGCGGGTTCGTATTGAAGCCCGCACCGAACAGGCGGCGTCAGATAACAGAGGCCTTTGGCCGGGAGTCACCGTTGTCCCGATAACAGATCAATTAAGACAATCCATGAGGCTTGATGCCAATGCAAGAGGATTATTTGTAGCTCAGGTTACATCAGGAAGTCCTGCGGATATTGTAGGCCTCAGACTGAATGACAGGATTGTCTCCGTAAGCGGACAGCAGGTAAATGACATGGCGTCCTTCTTCAGGGTGTTACGCGACAGAACCGGCGATGAACTCTGGTTTGGCATCCAGCGCGGAGACTCAACGCTTGAATCGTTAAGGTTTAAACGCTAAAAATCAGGAGTGAGGAATTTATATATAAATAGAGTCTGTTTATAATGTATCCATGATATAGACAGACTCTAAATAATTCTTCACTCCTCGTTTTCATTTTAATTACAGATCAACTTTCAAGGCAGGGCGTTTATTCCTGTTTTTTTCATAATTTAAAATATCAAAGTTAAAACGGCGTTCCGCTTCCAGTGTTGTGGGCGGCCCGTGCCCCGGAAGCACAATATAATCTCCGGGCAGAGAAAGAAGGCGGCTTCGCAATTTGTTCATCTGGGTAGCGGTGCCATAAGCGCTTGCGGTGCTTCCGACAAGGCCAGCGGTCAGCACGTCTCCTGTAAAAAGTAGATTATCTATTTTATAAACAACGGAATCCGATGAATGGCCGGGTATTGAAATGACTTCAACGGTAAAGCCGCCTATTAAAACCATATCGCCGTCTTTTACCATCGACGCTTTATGATCCATAACGCTTTGATTTACCGCGATAACTTCGGCATTGTATATGCGTTTTAAGGTGCGAAGTCCTTTTATATGAGATAAATGTTCGTGGGTAATCAAGACAGCCATCAGATCCAGATTATTATCTTCGATCATTTCCAGGGCAACATTTTCCATGTTTCCGGGATCAACAATTATTGCTGCGTTCTTCTGCTCAAACCCGGGGTTTTCCGCGCCAAGAATGTAGCAGTTACTGAATCCGTATGAACAGTAATGGAAAAAAAGTTTCATTGTTCTTCCGTTTCATATATGGCTTCCGCTGTGTTGGATGATTTATATAAAACATCATTTTGTTTTGTACCGGCTAAATGCACCCGTTTTAAATTGCAGTTGATAAAAGATAATTTATTCATATCAGCGCTTATATACCTTGAGTTGTACAGATTGGAATTATTAAAAATTGTTTCACTAATACAAGCGCCTTCAAAATTTACATGTATAATTTCAGAATCCGAGAAATCGCATCCTTTAATGTTTGCTCCAGCGAATGACAAGAATTGAATATCCGATTTTGAAAAATTACAATTATTAAATTCAGCAAAGTCAAAAAAACTCATTCTGATTTTAACCGATGAAAAATTACAATTTGAAAATGAAGCTTCATTAAAATTACATCCATAAAAATGATGCTGCGAAAAATCCATATCTGTAAACTGCATGCCGGAAACTACAAGATCTTTTATTTTGGAATTATCTTTAATGTAATTACAGATTCTAACATACTCCTGCTGGGGATTTGCCTGATGGACAAAACACAAAACATTACCTGTAATGGCCGGCTTTCCGCATCCTGCTGCGCAAGGGTTAACGACAAACATTAAAACATAATATCACATTTTTATCTTTACAACCAGCCTTGCATTGGTTAAAATGCTGTCATGTGCTGGTATTGCGGATCGCCT
>WQSQ01000061.1 GCA_009787775.1 Treponema sp. | reverse complement strand
CCGAAAGTCGCCGCCGCGCCGAACAGGAAATAAACAGGGCGCGTTAAAAGCGGGGTAAAGTCAATCATCGCTCCTATTCCGATGAAAAGCAAAAGCGGCATTATTTCCGCTGCGTCAATACCTGTTTCAAAGAGCCACTGTATCGGCCCGTGAACTACCCCAATCCCGGGCATTATCTGATTTATAACACCGCTTAAAGGAAGATTCACCAATATCGCTCCGAAGCCCATCGGCAGAAGAAGGCTCGGCTCGTATTCCTTTTTTATCGCCAAAGTTATCAAAATAATCCCGATGGCATACATAATAAAGTGCTTCCATGTCAGAGCAGCGAAGTTCGAAATAATAAATTCCATAAATAATCCTCTAAGGTACAATATCGTATTACGAGAGAAGATACAAGGTTTTTAATTGCTAAGGTTATTTAATTTCATTTAATTTGGTAATATTAACAAAATAATTTATTATATATATATTATATGTAAGTACTCACTCGCCAAAAAGGTACCTTACACCATTTTGTCAGCTCTTGTTTCTTGAAACCGTAGTCGGGCGTGTGCCAATTGCCGGAACACCTTTTGTGCAGTATTACTACACCAAATTGAAAGCTCACGATGTTAGTGTTGGTTAGTGGTAAATTCTTCACCCTCTTCTCTATATCTCCCTATAATTTCCCAAAAACACAAGCTGCCTTGTTGTTTCTTTAAGATTTAAGAGCAAATCCTGAACTTCTTTATTCTCTATATTCGCCTGAACGTCAAAATAAAACATAAACTCAAAATCAGTGTCCGCTATCGGGCGTGATTCAAGTTTTATCAGGTTGAGTTGACGCATGGCAAATTGCTTTATAATTTCGTATAACGCACCGGCTTTGTTTTCCAGCGAAAGCATAAGGCTGATTCTGTCAGCATTGTCAAATATTTCGCACTCTTTGGAAATACAGATAAACCTTGTGTAATTATTATTATTGTTTTGAATATTTTTTAACGAGGCGGTTAAATTGTAAAGTTGAATGCAATTCTCAGACGCGATTGCAGCGATGTCAGTTCTTTCGCTATCCGCGACAAATTGAGCTGCCGCCGCTGTGTTGGCGCTTAAATTAATCTTAATATGATCATTTTGTTCTAAAAACCTGCTGCATTGCCTTGCTGCCTGTTCATGAGTAAAAATCTCTTTTATTTTTTCTATGCTTGTTTTCTTCTTTTGCAGCAGCATATGAGAGATATGAACTTTTACACTTTGCACAATAAAAAATTTATGCGTTTTCATTAAGTCGTAAACATCTGTTACAGAACCTGCATTGGAATTTTCAAGCGGCAAAACTCCATAGCGGCAAAGCCCGCTGTTTACGGCGCGAAAAACACCGTCAAAAGTGCGCATATACATAACATCAGGCTGTTTAAAAAGAGCATTAGCTGCAATCTGCGAATACGCGCCTTCAACTCCCTGACAGGCAATAGTTGCGCGGTTCGTTTGAACTGAAGTTTCTTGTAATTGTGATTTCTTGCAATTTATAATATCTATCATATTAATTCCGTTATATCACTAATAAACAGGATTTTTACCCACTGCTTGCAAAATATTGTTCAAACTGCCGACAAGTTCCGCAAAAGCATCAGGCGTTAATGACTGCGCTCCGTCGCATAACGCGTGAGATGGATCGTTATGCACTTCGATAATCAATCCGTCTGCGCCTGCGGCGGCTGCCGCCAAAGACATCGGTTTAACCAACCTTGAAATTCCTGTCGAGTGGCTTGGATCAACAACAACCGGCAAATGCGTAAGCTCTTTTAAGAGAGGAATGGCCGAAAGGTCGAGAGTGTTTCTTGTATATGTTTCAAAGGTTCGAATTCCGCGTTCGCACAATATTATATTTTTATTTCCCCCCGACATTATATATTCTGCGCTCATTAAAAGTTCTTCGATAGTATTGGCAAGTCCGCGTTTTAATAAAATCGGTTTATTAAGACGGCCAAGTTCCTTGAGAAGTTCAAAGTGCTGCATATTTCTCGCGCCAACTTGAATTACATCAACATTTGCAAACATATCGATATGATTAACATTCATTATTTCAGTTACAATAGGCAGCCCTGTTTCTTTTTTCGTTTCATGCAAAAGTTCAAGCCCCTCAGCTCGCAGTCCCTGAAAAGCATACGGCGATGTCCTTGGTTTAAAAGCGCCGCCACGGAGCATTGCAGCTCCGCAGCTTTTCACTTTTACAGCAATATCCAAAATCTGTTCACGCGATTCTATTGAGCACGGGCCCGCGACAAGCGTAAAATTTCCGCCGCCGATTTTTCGTCCAGCCACATCGATTATGGTATCATCAGGATGAAATTTGCGGTTCGCCGCTTTGAACGGTTCCTGAATCCGCTTAACGCTTTCTACGATATCGATCGCTTTAATCATGTCGATATCTACTACCGAAGTGTCGCCGATTAAACCCAAAATCGTAGACTGCTCGCCTTTTACCAAAGTCATTTTTAAGTTCAATTCGGACAGCCATTTGAGCAGATTATCCAACTGCCGCTGCTCGTGATTTTGCTTTAAAATTATTACCATGTTTTTGCTCCCATGTTATGCCTGATAAATTTAGAATATCACAACACATAGTGACTGTCACCATGTGAGAAATTAAGTGACAGTCACCTTCTTGACAAATAATGAACTATCCACCATAAATAGTAAGTAAGCACTCACTCACTAAAAAGGTGCCTGACACCAAGGGAAAAATGAAAGAAACCAGTATCAACCTTGATAAAATCAATCATTCTTTTGGGGATAAACAAGTTCTTTATGACATAAGCTTAAATATTCAACGCGGCATCATATATGGATTTTTAGGACCGTCAGGCTGCGGGAAAACAACAACCGTTAAAATAATGGCGGGGATTTTGGAAGCAACCTCAGGCGCCGTTCAGGTTCTGGGGGAAGCAATGCCAAAACTTTCCATTATGAAACGCCTTGGATATATGGCGCAGTCAGACGCGCTGTACACCAATCTGACCGCGGAAGAAAACCTTGTATTTTTCAGTTCGCTTTATGGAATGAAAAAGGAAAAATCCAAAGAAAAAATTGATGAGGCTTTTGTACTGGTAAACCTGACCGATCACAGGTCTAAACTTGTGTCGGCTTATTCAGGCGGAATGAAGCGCCGTCTCTCACTCGCCATGTCATTGCTTCATGAACCTGAAATATTGATATTGGACGAGCCGACAGTGGGTATCGATCCGGTTCTCAGAAAATCAATTTGGGACGCTCTGACATCCATGACAGAACGCGGAATGACAATTATTGTAACCACTCATGTTATGGATGAAGCGGAAAAATGCCACGAACTTGCAATGATGCGCGACGGTAGGCTGATAGCGCAGGGAACGCCTTACGATCTCCGCGCCGGTATCGGCGCTTCAAGCATTGAAGAAGCTTTCATTTATTACGGTAAAGGAGGTAATGATGAAAGCTAAAGCGCTGTTCTCGGTAAAAATACAACCTATGGATGTTCATCCTGTGGTCGCAGTCGCCATTCGTATTTTGCAGCAGATGCGCCATGATAAAAGAACGCTTGCCCTGATGCTTATGGCTCCAGTCCTTGTTTTAACGCTTCTTTATTTTATCCTTGACGACACTAACCTTGAAGGTCATGTAGCTGTAATAAACGCACCCGTTAATTTTATAGACACTCTTTCGGATTTTAATATTACCGCTTCCTATTACAATGAGCGTGATGCGCAAATTGCGGTCGAGAGGGGAGAAGCGGACGCGAGTATAAATATAATCAACGGAAAATCATTTATCCAAATTGACGGCAGCAAGCCTGATAAGGCAAAATTTATCCTTAGCGCTCTTGAAACAGCAAAAGTAAATATATATCAAAACAGGCCTGATTTAAAATCCGATGTTTTTTATGTTTACGGATATGATGATTTTAGTTCATTTGATAACTTTGGTTCTGTATTGATTGGATTTTTGATTTTTTTCTTTGTTTTTTTAATCGCGGGCATTTCATTTCTGCAGAAGAGAACGACAGGAACCCTTGAAAAACTTCTTTCTACGCCGATACAAAGATGGGAAATTGTTGCGGGGTATGTACTTGGCTTTGGAATTATTACCCTGCTTCAGTCTGTCATAATATGCCTTTATGTTGTTTACATTCTCGGCGTAATGATGATTGGTTCCATATTCCTTGTCCTTTTAATAACCTTTTGTACAACAATGATGGCTCTGACGCTCGGTATCATGATTTCAACAGCGGCAAACAACGAATTCCAGATGATACAATTTATCCCGATTATTATTGTGCCGCAGGTTTTTTTCTCCGGGCTTTTTCAGCTCTCGCCTGTTTGGGAAACTGTAGGAAAATTTATGCCTCTTCATTATGTAGCCGAAGCGTTAATGAAGGTGATGATAAAAGGCGGCGGCTTTTTTGATATTTATATTGATATTCTTGTAATGCTTGGATTATCGTTCTTTTTCATAATTATAAATATACGTCTTCTTAAGCGCTACAGAAAAATTTAGCGGAGGAAGTTATGGAAGAATACAAATGGCTGAATAATATTCTCAATAATGAAGCTGAAAAGATAACAGACAAGCAAAAATTAATTATAAAGACGGCAATAGAACTATTCAGCAAACAGGGATATGCCGCGACATCAACGAGGGAAATCGCTCAAAAAGCGGGAGTAGCGGAAGGGTCAATTTTTAAATTATTCCCGACAAAAAAAGATTTGATTTTATGGATAACAAAACACATTATTAATACTGCCCTTTTCCCGCTTATCTCCAGCGGAATCGGCGAATTAACGGAAAAGCCATTTAACATCCGCGAAGACTTTCTTGCCGCTTTTTTGGAAAACCGCCTGGAGCTTATACAGGAAGGAGTTCCGCTGTTTAAGATATTAATTCAGGAGATTCCTTTCCAGCCGGAAATCCGCGCCATGCTTTTAGAGCAATTTAAAAAAATGCCTTTGGACATGATAGCGAAAAAACTGATTGCTATGGAAACACAAAGCGATTTTAATGAAACAGATATCATGAACATAATTATCTCCTGCATAGCAGGCTTTTTCTTTTTCCGCATTATGGTATTTCCGGAAAATTTTCCTGAGTGCCAAATAAAACATGACGCGGCGGTTCTTGCGCGTTTTATTAGCCGGGGATTGGGAAACGCCTTATGCAACGAAGTTTCCCGCGCATCATGCAGCAAAGCTACCCGCACAAAGGAGGAGGATTTATGAACAATAAAGATATGCATGTAAAAAAAATTGTTCCGGTTTTTATTCTGGTAATTATTGGTATTATTGTATTATTCAATCTATTACGCGGCAGCGATTTGAAATTACCGGGGGTTATTGAAGGAACAATATACCCGCAAATATCGGAAGTATCCGGAAAAATTATTAAAATGGAAGTACAGCTTGGAAGTCCTGTAAAAAAGGGGGATCTGATAGCGCGCCTTGATTCCACAAATCAACAGTACAGCCTTGAACAGCTTCAAATCGCGCTTGAAAAAATACAACTCATGAATCAGGATGAACTTGTAAGAGCGCGAAGCAGCGTTGGTATAGCGGAAGCCAATTACCGCGGCGCGCAGGCAAGTTTAGCTCAGGCAAGGAATGACCTTGCTCCCCTTGAACAAATGTTTGAAATAGGCAGCATTGCGCGCATTGACCTTGACAACGCGAAACTGAGGGAAACGCTTGCTTCTCAGGCGCTTGAAGCCGCGGAAAGCCAGCTTCAGACTGCAAGAGCCCATTATTCACTATTGCAAAACGGAACTGACAACAGAAATACCGCTCAAACAGGGTTTGAAAAAACAGGTTTTGCGTTAGCCGAAATAGATATAAGAGATATAGAAAGCAGAATAAGACAGTCTCAGGATATGCTTGAGAAATATGAAATCAGGGCTAATTGTGACGGTATTGTGGTCAGTGTTAATTACAATATGGGTTCAATGGTCAGCACTGGATATAACATAGCGGACATATCAGCGGAGAATGAAAAATTTGTTGTTTTTTATATGCCTAACGAACACATAAACAAAATTTCATACGGACAGAAAATATCAGTTATATACGGCGGTGAGGAAATTCAGGGGGAAGTTCGTTATATTGATGTCAGAAGCCAATATACGCCGAAAGACATGCAAGTCTCAGCGATGAAAAATAAATTCAGCGTAAAGACAAAACTTCTTCTTCCTTCCGCAGCCGCAATGATACCAGGTAATAAAGTTGATGTTTTTATTAATTGAAACTTGATCAGAACCTGATCAAGGCGGCCGTTAATAATACCCCGCGCAAACTCAAAACCGCGTACGTGTTCCGGCTGGGGCTGTTCAAGAAGTTGGTTACTTCTTGAACAGCTCTCGTTTTTTCTCCTATTTCTGCAAAATAGTACGAAAAAAACATAATAAAGAAGGTGTCCGAACAAGTATTTCATACTTTTCGGACACTGCCAAGGGCGTCGATACCCTAAAAACGGTTCCTGATACCAGTGCGCCTCCTCCCTCGCGCTGCCTATTAATTCTTCGTCCACGTATTGCTACCGGAAGACCGTGTATAGGTTCCTATACCGCCTGAAAGGTATTTAGCTCTTAAATCACCATAAGCACCTGGGAAAGAATAATTACTGCTGAAATTACTGGAAGTAATCGTTCCCTGGAATGTTACGCTTGTAAGATTGCTACAGCCAGAGAACGCTTGATAGTTGATAGAAGTAACGCTTGAAGGGATTGTAATGCTTGTAAGGCCGCTGCAGTTATAGAACGCATTATTGCCGATAGAAGTAACGCTATTACCAATTGTTACGCTTGTAAGGCCGCTGCAGCCAGCGAACGCACTACCGCCGATAGAAGTAACGCTATTGGGGATTGTTACGCTTGTTAGGCCGGTGCAGTTCTCAAACGCAGAACTGCCGATTTCGGTAACACCTGCCGGGATTGTTACATTTCCACCAATAACTCTTGGAACATGTATAATCCCGGTTTTTGCTTTATTGTATAATATGCCGTCCTGGCTTGAATAATTTGGATTAGCAGCATCTACATTAATACTTATAAGACCACTACAGCCAGAGAACACACCACTGCCAATAGAAGTAACGCTATTGGGGATTATTACACTTGTAATGCTGGCTTTTCCCCCGAATGCTCTGTCTCCTATTGCCCTGACAGGTTTTCCGCTTATTGTCGGTGGTATATTTACAGTTTGTTTACTGCCTATATATCCTATAATTGTAATATACGTATTATCAGTGATTCCTGTAACATCAAAATCGCTTTCATCATTATACTGCTGTACGGCCCGCGGTCCCTGCTGCGCGTCATTTTTCTGCACGCAAGAGCAGAAAATCATTAATGACATTAAGGCTAATATTAAAATCAATTTCTTTTTCATAAAAACTCCTTGTATCCATATGTGGATACAATAATATTATATCCTCATGCAGATATTATCAAGCATAACATATCCAAATCTGGATATTATTTTAAAATGGGCTTTAATGATAATTTGAAGGGAGAATTGGAATTTAAGGGAATGCCCGTTAAAGAATTAGCTCACAAAACCGGTATACCCAAGCAAACTATCGATAAATATCTGCTTTCAAACAACAGTATACCTCCGGCTGATAAGGCGGTATTAATAGCTAAAACTCTTGGAGTAACGGTTGAGTATCTGGTTACTGGAAATAAGCTTGAAGACCACGAATTGCGCGATTTATTAAACCCGGAAATGCGTACAATTTATAAATGTTTAGAGTTACTTTCCAGAGATGACCGAAAAATCATTGAAAAAGCGGTTATTGAACTGACTAATATAATATGCCAGCCTTTAAATGAAGAACAGCTTACATTTACTCCATTACAAAAAATCTTTTTGGGGTTATTTAGAAAATAAATGTCATGTATTTTTATACGTCTACAGCCACTATCAAACTCAACAACCGTATGCACTTGCCTGTGACAACTTAATTAAAAATGATAATATTATAAATTATTATCAAGTTTTTCAATCACAAAACCACATTAACAAACAAAAATACAAGTTCAAGCGGTTAGTATTTCTCTTCTTCCCTCTGTGCAGCTCTGTGTCCTCTGTGGTTTTTCTTCTTTAGAGTGCAGGCCGAAAAAGCCGATTCTGCCGATAATATTACATGAAAAAAAGCAGTTTAATGTTCCTCTTTCTTGCCTGCTTCACTCTTTCCCTGCACCCGCAGGATTTAAGCATCGCCTCAGGCGACCTTGTTCTGGAACTGCGCGCCGAAGGCGGATTTCATCTTTTTATCAGAAAAAAAGCCGATATAGCTTCCGTTCTTTTAACCGAATCTACAAGAGACCCCGCACTTCGATCCGACAATTACGCCTACCGCGCAGGCGAATGGAACGCGGTTAACGGCGATGAAATACGTCTTTTAAACGGCGTCCCGATACCTGCGGAAAACCGCGTCTACTCGCTTGTTTCTTCCACCGCCGTTAATCATCCTGCGCTGGGGCAGGCTTTTCACATATACCTTCCTTACGTTATCTACTACGGTTATGAAGACACAAGGCACGGGGAGGTTCACATAGGAGAAGGAACATATCTTAATATCCGCGCGTTCGCCCTGCCTTACGCCGATTACCGCGGAGCGTTCGCCGACAACCCCTTTGTGTTAGCCGCAATGCAGGAGCCGCCGCCCGGTCCTCCTGAAGGGCTTTACATTCCGGAAACCCTTGCGGCTTTCAGCGAGATTGCAAGAAGCGGAAGCGGAGAGCTGATATATTCCCGAACTCCCGAAGATGTAGTAAACCTTATCAGAAACGTGCTTGAAAAAGAAAAGGGAAAAACCCTCGATATCGTTATCTGCTTAGACACGACAAACAGCATGAGAAAATATATCGACGCCGTGCGCCAGAGGCTTATCCCGATGTTAGACGAAATCCTTGGCGGCTTTGAATCTTTCAGAATCGG
>WQSQ01000060.1 GCA_009787775.1 Treponema sp. | reverse complement strand
TGATTTAGCTTTTCAAAATGCTCTCTAAAATTCGTTTCAAGCGATGCTTTGTCACTAATATCCTCGCGATAAATATATTTTAACTCTTGAAGTTTTTGGATAAAATCCGATTCGATTTGTTTCTCAAACTTCATGCTTCAATCTCCCCATGTTACAAATATTGCGATAATCCATATCTATTTTCAATATGCTAAGTCATTCATTTCGAATTTTATTTACAAAAACCCTGTATCTGGCGCAGCGCTCTGACTCCTGTTACAATGAATCGATGACAGACTCTTTCCCTTCCTATCTTGAACCTCTTAACAGCGGGCAGCGGCAGGCTGTTCTCCATACGGGAAAGCCGCTTTTAATACTGGCGGGCGCGGGATCGGGGAAAACAAGGGTTATCACCACAAAAATAGCGTGGCTTATCAGGGAAAGGGGAGTTGATCCGCGCTCGATTCTGGCTGTCACATTTACCAATAAGGCCGCAAGAGAGATGGCGCAGCGCGCACGGCGGATTGACGAAAGAGCGGCAGAGGCGATGATGCGCACCTTTCATTCCTTCGGCGCGTGGTTCTTAAGGCGCAACGGGAATCTTGCGGGTCTTGACTCCGGCTTTGTCATTTACGATGACGATGATATTGTTTCCCTTCTTTCTTCAATTATGGAAAACTCCGCAAAGGCTGAGGTCAGGTATTTTGCCCGGTGTGTTTCCCGCGCGAAGGATTACTTTCTCTCCCCCGATGATCCGGAGCTTGACTCTATCGAGCACGATAAAAGATTCCGCGGTGTCTATAGGCGCTATGAGGAGCGGATGTCCCAGATAGGCAACGTTGATTTCGGCGATTTGATCAAGAAACCGGCGGAGATACTCCGAAACAATCCTGAAGTCGCGGCCCGTTTTCATCAGCGGTTTTCTGTGATCATGGTTGACGAATACCAGGACGCCAATGTAGCGCAGTTCCGGCTTTTAAAAGAATTATGCGGCCCTTATACATACGTGTGCGTTGTAGGCGATGATGACCAGTCAATCTACCGCTTCCGCGGCGCCGAAGTGAAAAACATCCTTGAGTTCCCCGACAAGTTTTCAGGCGCGGATATTATCCGCCTGGAACAGAATTACCGCTCCACCGCTCCCATTTTAAAGGCTGCCTCTTCCGTGGTGGATTTCAATCAAAGCCGCCTCGGGAAAACGCTCTATGCAGAAAAGGGAAACGGCCCTCTGCCTGTACTCGCTCACCTTCCAGATCAAAGCGCCGAAGCCGCTTTCTGCGCGGACAGGATAGAAACCTCTGTAAAGAGCGGAAAATCGTCATGGGCCGACTGGGCTGTTCTTTACCGCACCAACGCGCAGTCTCTGGGTTTTGAGACATTGTTTTTAAAAAGGGGAATCCCGTACCGTGTTGTCGGCTCACTTAAGTTTTATGAACGCGAAGAGATAAAAGACGCGCTGGCTCTTTTGGCGTTCCTTGTAAATCCCCGCGATGAAGTCGCTTTCCGCCGTGTTGTTAATAAACCGGCGCGCGGCGCAGGAGGCGTTTCAGTTGACAAAATTGTCGAAGCGGCAGTTGATGACGGCGTTAATATAATTGAAGCGGGAAACAAAGTTGAGCTATCGGCAAAAGCGCGTAAAGGTTTTGACAGGTTTATAAAAGTGATTAAGGACGCCCAGTCATGTCTGCAGGCTGACAGTAGTTCAACTCAAGTTCCCGATACGCAGCCGCCTGTTTCCGCTCCTGATAAAAAGAAAAGCAAATCCAAAAAAAACGCGGCAGGGAATAAAGAGAAGGCCAAATATAACAAATTGAAATCCGGCACAGGCCTTTCTGTCTGCATTGAACAGCTTTTGATTGATTCGGGGATTGCAGAATACCACGAGATGCAGGACGAGTATTCCGGCAATTCAAAGATCGGCAACCTGCAGGAACTGTTGAACGGGGCAAGCGATTATCCAAACGATAACGAAGGCCTGTTAAAGTTCCTTGAGGATATAGAACTGGATCGTTCCATGAATGAGGAAGCCGCTCAGGCAGCCTCAGCTGATAAACAGAACAATATACTGGATACAGTGACATTAATCACTTTTCACAATACAAAGGGCCTGGAGTTTAAACATGTAATAATGACAGGGCTTGAGAACTGCACATTCCCCAGGGACGATAAAAAGGACGATGAACTGGAAGAAGAGAGGCGGCTTTTTTATGTCGGAGCTACGCGCGCGATGGACGAACTTTATTTTACCACATGCTCGCAGCGCCGCATGTTCGGAAAGACAATACAGGCGTCGCCCTCTATTTTTCTCCGCGAAATTGATAAAAGCTGTTTAAATGAATACGGGAGCACAGGAAAGATAAATTACGGATATGTTAACCGTCCCCAAAGCTTTAACGCGTTTAATCTGCGGAGTATTAACGAAACCGCTTCAGGAAACAGTCAAATATCGGACGCAGAAGAGCGATCCGGCTGGCGGAGGGGGCAGCGTATATTTAACGATAATTACGGATACGGCGCTGTCATGGAAGTAAAAGACAGCGAAGACGGCCCTCTTGTCCGCGTACGTTTTGACAACGGGCATGAAAAGCGCTTTTTATCAGAGATTCAGGGCAGAGCTTACGAGAAAGTCGGAGATGATTACTGACATGGCAGCAAGTACAGGCGGTGTACCGCACGCCCTAAATGATTTATCTCTTTTGCGGCAAATGCCGAATGTGCTTCGCGCAAGGGGTTTCCGTCTTTATTTGGCGGACGGCAGACGATTAGTCGATCTCTGGCTGAACGGCGGCGCGGCGGTTCTTGGACACACTCCGGCAAATCAGCTGCGCGAATTAAAAAATACTGCAAGCCGCGGCCTTTACGCTCCTTTTCCTCATTTTACAGAAAGCAGGTATCTTAAGGCCCTGTCAAAGCTTTTTCCCGGGCGCGTTTTCCGCCTCTATGCCGCGCCACCGCGCGGAATGGAAGAGTTTTTTAAAGACAGAAAAGCGGCATTGTGGCGACCGTATTATGATTCCGCCAATCCTTTCGCTTCGGATGAAACACCTCTTCTGGTTCCTGTATTGCCCGGCATTCAGACATGGAATGATAATTTGCCGTATGGTTTATGCATTGCAGCTTTTAAATCCGAAGAAGAGCAGTCGCAGTTTCCGCCAAGCAGCAGTCTTTCGCCGATTTTACTTGCAGTTGCTGCGCGCGGTGTATACGACATTCTGGCGTCTCCGCAGAGGGCAAAGCTGAATATGCCGCGAATAATGAAAGCGTTAAAAAACTCAAAATGGAAAAGGCAGGGTATTTATCTTACTTTGAAAAAAGAACCGGCAAGTGATGAATGGACAGCGCTTTTTCATTGTTTTCTTGAAGCGGGCTTCCTGCTGCCGCCGACATTCGCTCAGCCTTTGATTCTGCCAGGCGAATTATCAGACGGGGAAGAGGCAAAACTGGCGGCAGTGTTAAGAAATTGAGCTAAAATAAAAATGCCTAATGTCCGCAAGCTTAACTTACTTGAATTTACTGATTAAATTCACAATACTTATACTACATGAACAAGTATATTTTCGTCTCAGGCGGCGTTTGTTCCAGTTTGGGGAAAGGTGTTGCAGCCTCTTCCATCGGCGCATTGCTGGAAAGCAGGGGATTGAATGTCCGCATGGTAAAGTGCGATCCGTACATTAATGTGGACGCGGGAACAATGAGCCCGTATCAGCACGGCGAAGTATATGTAACAGATGACGGAGCGGAGACTGACCTTGATCTCGGTAACTACGCAAGGTTTACAAAGGGGCGGCTTAGCCTTGCAAACTCAATAACAACCGGACAGGTTTACGATTCTGTTATCCGCAAGGAACGAGAAGGGAAATATCTTGGAAAATGCGTGCAGGTAATTCCGCATATAACAGATGAGATAAAAAGCCGAATCATTGCTGTCGCGAAGGAAGAAAGCGATACAGATGTTGTAATAATAGAAATAGGCGGAACTGTTGGTGATATAGAATCCATCCCTTTCATTGAAGCCGCAAGGCAGATAATCCACGAACAGGGAAAGAAAAACGCAATCTCAGTGCATTTAACCTTAATACCGGAAGTTGCAGGCGGAGAGCTTAAAACAAAGCCTACCCAGCACTCTGTTAAAACAATGCTGGAAGCCGGGATTCAGCCTGACATATTAATATGCCGCTCTCCTTTAATGCTTGATGAAGCGACGTGCGAAAAAATAGCTCTTTTTACCAATGTCGATATAGACGCGGTCTTTACTTCTCCCAACATTAACACGACAATTTACCAGATACCGATTATATTGCTTGAACAGAAACTGGATCAGGTAATACTTCGTAAAATGGGAGTGGAGAGCCGCCATGCCGATATGCGTCCATGGCATTCAGTGATGGAACGCTTTTTCTCAAGGCAGGGAAAGGTCAGGATCGGTGTTACCGGAAAATATATGGAAATACACGACACCTACACTTCGCTTTACGAAGCGCTTTTCCATGCAGGGCTTGAATGCGGCGTAGTTGTTGAACTTGTAAAAATTGATTCGTCAAAACTTGAAAACAGGGAAGATGCCGGCGCAATACTCGGAGATGTTGACGGTATCCTTGTACCAGGCGGTTTCGGACAGCGCGGTATTAACGGAATGGTTAAAGCCGCTCAATGGGCAAGAACCGAAAAAAAGCCGTACTTTGGTATTTGCCTGGGTATGCAAATAATGGTTATTGAATGGGCGCGTAATGTTCTTGGCTGGACTGATGCTGATTCTACGGAATTCACCTCAGACTCGAAATACCCTGTCGTAAGCCTTCTTGCGGAACAGATTAATGTAAAAAATTACGGAGGGACAATGCGTCTTGGCGCAAGCGAAACAGTGAATGAAGACGGAACGCATATTTATGCAGCTTACGGTGAAAAGAGGATTTCTGAACGCCACAGGCATCGATTCGAATTTACTAATAAATACAGAGACGAGATGATAAAATCTGGTTTAATATTTTCGGCTTACACTCCTGACGGCGCTTTGGTAGAATGTGTTGAATGGCCTCAATCCGAACATCCCTGGGGTGTAGCTGTTCAGTTTCATCCCGAATATAAATCAAAACCAATGGCGGCAGCTCCCCTGTTCAGGGATTTTATTGCCGCAGTAAAGAAAAACAAATGAAAAAAAAAACAACCGGCATCCGCCGCGCGTTCTGCATATTAATCCTTCTCGTTGCAGGTTCATGTACATTTGACTACGGCGAAACAGGTTCGTCAGACAGGGAACTGCCGGATCTGGTAATGGAAAATGTTGAATATGTACGTGTCAGGTCTGCGGATCCCATAGCGCGGATACAGGCCGAACGCGCCGAACGCTACGAACAGCAGGGTTTAATGAAACTGGAGAATTTTTCATTTGAACAATACGGTGATCGCGGTCGGTCAGTTAATGTTTACGGAAGAGCCGGACATGCAGAAGTGGAAATAAATTCCGGAAATATCCTGATGAACAACGGCGTCATGCTTGATGTTGAATCGGAAGATATCACTATTGAAACAAATCAAATTGTCTGGATTGATGAAGAAAATGCTCTGTCTTCCGGAGAAAGAGAACTGGTAATTATTTATCAGAAAAACGGAACGATCATTGAAGGAGAAGGCCTCAGCGCAGATGCCAGAAGGCGTTCATGGGATTTTTCCGGTGTTGTATCAGGTACCTATTATGAAGATTAATATGTTCCGTACAAATCAATCAGGAATTCCTTCCGTAAACCGCATCAACATCAAAAACTCATGGCTGGATATCTTGTTCAGATTCATACCGGTTCGTACCGGTTCATGTTTAATAATCATATTAATTTCCGGATTTCATGCTTTAGCGGCGGACACTTTTACATTCAGGGCGGACAGAATGTCAGGATCAAGGGCATTAGGCAGGGAAACAACCATATTGGTGGGAAACGCGGAAGTCAGATCGGATAATTTACTGCTGCGCGCTGACAGAATCGAAATTTCCGGAGACGATAACCAATTTATTGAATGTATCGGCAATGTCTGGGGTCATGAAGAAGACAAGAACATCCTGTTTTATACAGACAGACTCCGCTATGACCGCACTTTAAAAATAGCGCGGCTGGAAGGCAATTCATCCCTTGAAGACAGGGAAAATGAAATTGTGGCACGGGCGCGGTTTATTGAATACGATGATGAAAATGAAATTACGGTAATGCAAATCTCGGTAAGATTATTCAAGGATGATATGGTCTGCCGCTCCGAACACGCGATTTATTACCGAGGCGAAAAAATACTGGATTTATCTGGGTTCCCTGTAGTGTACAAGAAAGAAGACGAATTCCGCGCGGATAAAATTCGGGTAGACATTGAGACTGATGATGTTATTATGGAGGGTTCTGTTTCAGGAACAATTATAAATTAGAGTCTATGAACGAAGAAGATATTGCGAAGCCGGAACAGCATCAGGAATTCACTGAAAACGAACCCGGGAAACTTCGCTTTTCAGACCCAATAGACGCTCCTTCCGCAAAACAGCATAATATCCATACTCTCGGCGTATCAAACATGTACAAGAATTTCGGTAAAAAGGCAGTTGTAAAGGGTGTTAGTTTTACCATGAAAAACGGCGAAGTTGCGGGGCTTTTAGGACCCAACGGAGCTGGTAAGACCACAATCTTCTATATGATTGTCGGCTTTTATTCGCCTACATCAGGAATTGTCGTTATGGATGATCATAATATTACATCTTTGCCCATGTACCGCAGGGCAAGGATGGGTATCGCGTATCTTCCGCAGGAGGCGTCAATATTCCGAAAACTTACTGTTGAACAGAATATCTGGGCAATTCTGGAAAGCCGCAGGGATATCAGCAAAAAGCAGAGAAAGGAAAAGCTTGAAAGCCTGTTAAGTGAATTTAACATTGGGCGGATACGATCCCAATTTGGTTATACCCTGTCAGGAGGCGAGCGCCGCCGTACCGAAATTGCCAGAGCTCTGGCTACAGAGCCGAAATTCCTGCTTTTAGACGAACCTTTCGCCGGTATTGACCCCATCGCTGTATTTGAAATTAAGCAAATAATACGCCAGCTTGCAGTAAAAGGTATCGGCGTTTTAATAACTGACCACAATGTCCGTGATACTCTGGAGATTACCAACGAAGCGTTTATTATCGCAGACGGAAGCATTTTCGCCAGAGGAGACAGAGACACAATATTAAATGATGAAATGGTGAGAAAGGTCTACCTTGGCAGTGAATTCCGCATGTAGAATTCCCATAAATTTTACTAAAGTTTCAGGTTCAACTATCGATAATATATTATCAGACAATAACATTATGAATAGTTACCGCAGAGAATAAAGTCTGATACCGAAAGGTAATTGAATGGCAGCGCCTTCGCTGCAGGAAACTGTCATTCGCAGCAAACACGGAAGCATGGATGCTTTCGAAGGGAACTTCGTTCCCGCTATTCAAGGAGGATCATATGATCGTCAATCACAACCTAAGCGCAATGTTCGCTAACAGGTCCCTCAATGTAACGCAGAGTTTTCTCACCAAAAACATGGAGAAACTCACCTCGGGTTTCCGGATCAACAGAGCCGGCGATGATGCATCCGGCCTCGCGGTTTCAGAGAAACTAAGAGCCCAGGTTCGCGGCCTTAACCAGGCTTCGAAGAATGCGATGAACGGTATTTCCTTTATACAGACATCGGAAGGCTATCTGCAGGAAACACAGGACATTCTTCAGCGCCTGCGGGAATTGGCAGTCCAGGCGGCAAACGGAATCTACACCCAGGAAGACAGAATGTACATTCAAATTGAAGTTTCCGCTCTTGTTGACGAAATGGACAGGATCGCGAACCATGCACAATTCAACGGTATGAACATGCTGACAGGACGCTTTGCCCGCCCGACCGGACAGAATACTGTGACTGCTGAAATGTGGCTTCATATCGGAGCGAACATGGATCAGAGAACACAGGTTTTTATCGGTACAATGACAACCAAGGGGCTTGGTATCCGCAGTGCAGGCGACGATACCTTCATCAGCCTGCAGGATCCGGAAGGAGCCAACATGGCGCTCGGTACAATCGATGCCGCACTTAAAATGGTAAGCAAGCAAAGAGCAGACCTCGGCGCTTATCAGAACAGGCTTGAACATGCGGTCCGCGGTATAGACAACGCCGCCGAAAACCTGCAGGCTGCCGAATCAAAAATAAGAGACACCAACATGGCGCAGCAAATGGTCGATTATACAAGAGACCAAATTTTAAGCCAGGCCGGAACCGCAATGCTTGCGCAGGCTAATCAGAGAGCTCAATCGGTACTGCAATTGCTTCAATAGGGTTGTTCGATAACTTCAGTTATTGAACAACTTCCTTAAGCTTTGGTGGGAACTCGCGCCAAGCCTTGGTGTGAGATCGCGTCAAGCTTTGGTGTGGGATCGCATCAAGCATTGGTGTGGGATCGCGTCAAGCATTGGTGTGGGATCGCGTCAAGCATTGGCGGACATGCGCGACAAGGCTTGTACAGGCTGTTACTTTAATGCTGGTACACTCCATTGCATAACTGCGTATTGGCTGCTCAATACGTCCAAGACAGCGGATTGGATATTTGTCACACCCGCAGCAGCAATTCCTTTTTAGTAGAATTTCTGGGATAAGCGGTAATTTCCAGCCCCATATCTAGTGTTCTGTCCTATTCGGTTTCCAATATAACAATATGCGTTAATTCCTTATTACATAAGGAATTAACTTTACATTAAATTCTGTCATTTGAATAGAACGGAACACTGACTGTCCAAATAATCAATCAAAGTTGAATGTAATTTTTTTATACTTTTTTTCTGTCATTATTTATCTCCTTTCGTCTCGGTACATATAATATGTATGAACTATAATTCATGCTTACTGTAGCACAAAACTGTAGCATTTTGAGTTTTTTCTTTTCTTATTATTCATACATTGATTTAGATTGACATTTTTTATAATCATAGTCTATTCTGCACTAAAGAATATTAAGCTAAAATAATATTGACCTTCACTCGTAATGAACAGATCGGGAGTTCGATTCTCCGTCTTGGCTTAGGGTTTATGGTAATAATCGTTCCACCAACCAAAACACAGTTGTTATTGGGTTCTTTTCTGTAAATGGCTTTTTATACTGTTGCATGAAAAGCTTTCTGGCATTTTGTATTGCTGTACTCTGCCGACGGCTTAACAGTTTGTACATCCCATCATCATTTTTTTGATACGTCTTCTCTAATAATTGAGAAAGTTTTTCTTTATATTGTTTCCTTGATAAAGCAGAGTCATAAAAATTAAAATGCAGCATATACCATAATTCAAAAGCTTCAATGGA
>WQSQ01000059.1 GCA_009787775.1 Treponema sp. | reverse complement strand
GCACACCCGTTCCCTTTCCGAACACGGAAGTTAAGCCCTCTTGCGCCGATGATACTGCGTCCCTAAGGCGCGGGAAAGTAGGTCGTTGCCAGACTTTTTTATAAATTGAAGCAGTTCAAAAACAACAGTTTTTGGGACCGTAGCCTATAAAAAAGAATAAAGAGCTGTCCTTTTGCGGACAGCTCTTTTTTTTGTTTTTACTACAGGCGAGGAAAGCCGTTTTCTGTTTTAATTACAGGCGGTCTGTTTTTGTGCCGATATTGTTAGCATGAAGAAGAAATATTTAGTTTTATGTATGGTATTCTTTGCGGTGTTGATTCCGCTTCAGACGGCGGCGCAGGGTTCGGAAATATTCCGCACGGAAATCTTCAGGCAGCAGGGAATCGCTTCATGGTACGGCAGCGAGTTTGACGGGCGCCCGACAGCCTCAGGGGAAATATTCGATTCGTCGCAGCTTACGGCGGCTCATCCCACGCTACCCTTTAATACCATGCTTGTCGTCATTAACCAGCACAATAACAGGAGCGTTATTGTAAGGGTGAACGACCGCGGGCCGTTTGTGTCCGCGAGAATTATCGATATTTCAAGGGCTGCCGCCGAGCAGCTTGACATGCTTGTTACAGGCACGGCTCCCGTTATCGTACAGAGCATCGAACATATTGTTGTCCCGGCCTCTCCTTCTGGAACACAGGCGGACACGCAGACAGCCCTCCTTACAACCTTTGTCGACACTATAAACATTCCCGCCGAGAGCGCTGTTCCCGTCCACGGCGCCACAGGTTCTACCACCGTGTTCCCGGCGCAGCCGCAGTCTGCCTCTCCTTCCGCTGCAGCGCAAGCCTCTTCTTCCGCTGTCCGCCGACTCATAATAACTCCTGAAACAACCATAGTTCCTTCAAAAAGCTACCGGCTGCAGGTCGGCTCATATACAAACGCCAGATACGCCGTCGACGCTTTTGAAAGGCTGAAAGACGCAGGGCTTAATCCCGCCTACGAGCGCTATATAAGCGCCGCCAACACCGAGTATTACCGCGTAGTTATCGCGGGTATAAGGGGAACAGACGTGCAGGCAGTCTCTGATAGAATCCTCTCCGCAGGCTTTTTCGAGGCCCTTATCCGCGAAGAAAACTAGTTTATGCCTTATTTAATTGACACAATAACAGTTAAGCTGATTCCTTTAACAGGGGATCAGCGTGAATTGTTACATTGCGAACCGAATAAGACAGAACGCTAAGCGGCCCTTTTTCTACAGGATCCAATAATGAACAGTAAAACCCTGCGCGCGGATTTTCTTCTGCTTCTTACAGCCGCTGTGTGGGGCTTCGGATTTGTCGCGCAGCGTTCCGGAATGGAACATACCGGGCCCTTCGCTTTTAACGGCGTCCGATTCATTCTGGGCGCCCTTTCGCTTCTTCCGCTCATACTGCTGAGAAGACGTCGTGCTGGACGCGCTCATCTTGCGCAGCCGTCTTTCCGTCGTCTTTCCGCCGCAAGCGCCGCCGCCGGAAGCGTTCTTTTTACAGCCGTAGTGCTTCAGCAGTTCGGCATCCTTTTTACAACCGCCGGCAACGCAGGTTTTATTACAGGGCTTTACGTCGTGTTCACTCCCTTTTTGGGGATGTTTCTAGGGCGTAGAACCGGTCTTCCCACATGGATCGGCGCGTGTTTTACCCTCGCCGGTCTTTATTTTATCAGCGCAGCCGGACAGCCCTCCGTCAACCCCGGCGATGTAATAGTAATCATCAGCGCAGTTTTCTGGTCCGCGCACGTTCTTCTAATAGACAGATTGATGCACTCCGATTTCAACAGGGCTGAAACAGACAAAGAGGCTGATGCATCCGGCTGCGAAAAGGACGACTCGGACGGAAAGATTGATGCTGCCGCGCAAGCTAATCTGCCAATCGACCCGATAGAGCTGTCAGCAGGGCAGTTCGCCCTTTGCGGCGCGCTGTCCCTTGTCTGCGCCTTCGCCGCCGAACCGCATGTAAAGGGGATAGTCAGCGCGATCGACCCATCCCTTATAGATGATGGTCTTTTTTCATGGCTTCCCTTTCCCGCGCTTTTCTCATCCGTCGCGGACGGGACTGTTTCGTTTCCGGTTGGAGCCCTTGTCCCCGTGCTTTACGGCGGACTGTGTTCCGTCGGCGTTGCCTACACGCTGCAGGTAGTCGCCCAACGCGACGCTCCGCCAGTGCATGCCGTAATCGTTCTCTGCTTCGAAGGCTGCTTTGCCGCTTTGGGAGGCGTTCTTTTGCTCGGCGAAACAGCCGGAGCGCGCACCATCATCGGCTTCGCCCTAATGCTCGCCGGAATGATGGCAACCCAGCTGGATATTCAGAAAAAGAACGAAAAACCTTTCACAGAATAAACGAATTAACCATCGGCCACCGCGCCCCTGCCGCTTTCGCTATATATAGCGTTTTAGGGGGAATCATCTATGGAGAAATTAATTTCACGAACTCATTATGTACTTTTAACAAAAAATCGTTGCTGATTCTGCAGATTTTTTTAATGGTTATACTGGCTTCCAATGTATACACTTTATCGACTTTGATAATAGACTCTTACGGAACAGGAATTAACAGGATTTCACCCTGATCAAACATTGTTCCAAACCTCATCGTCTTCATTATCCTAAAAATCCAAGGTGCTGTTGGAAACAGAAAATAAATCTTCAAATTCGCCCTTTTTCCTGCCGCAGGGTGTAAATGTAAGAATAACCGGATCTGCCGGAATTTCACAAGGCACATCTATTGTCAGCCGATGGCTGGCAGTAGCTTCTACAGTCTGGGTAATGCTCATAAAGTGAATATTGCATTAAAAAAACAGGAGAACAAGCAGACGCACAGCTAAAGCAGTGTGCAATGCCTCAACAGCTGTTGTTAGGCATCATGGAACACCTTATTTCCTGGATTCCCGTCTAAAAATTTAACCTGCAAAGGGAAAAGAGAAAGAGTAAAGGATTCCATGTTGTTCGTAACCGTTGAAAACATCATCGTCACGAAAAACGGTGTCAGGCACCTTTACGCCCCCTGAGGGTAATCCCGGAATATGGCGCTTACGGATTGGCGGTTACAGGGTCTTATACAAAATAGAAAATGAGAATACAATCCTTGTAACGCACATAGAGCCGCGAGGCCAAGCTTATACAAAGAAAACAAGAAGTCAGAGGTGGTAGAATATGACAGCCGCCGTGTTAAGGAAAGAGTTGCATACATGTATTGATGAGTTCCCGGACAGGAGTCTTCCGGCATTAAAACCGCTATTAACATTACTTGTAGAGTCTCCCTATTCTATCGAACCGGCAAGCCCGCTGGAATGCGCAAAGGTTGAAAAGCGTGTCCGTGATTACTATAAAGACCCTCAAAGCTTTACCCTGTTGAGCAGCATAAAATAATTGCCATTCCTCACTGCTCATTCCTCATTTTCCTCTCGCAAGGACGCCGAGATGCAAAGACAGCCCAAGGCTTTTGCATAACACTTCCTTTGCTCATTTCTCCACTGTTATTTTCTCATTGATAATTGTTCACTCCTTCGTCGCTCCTGGCGTACGTGTATCCTGTGACGCCAGGGAGAAACGGCGGCTTTTATGCTTGCGCTAGCCGCCGCCCGCCATTGCGCCGCTCATTAGTAAATATATTAACTGCGAAGACGGCAAGGGCGCAAAAGGAGAAGATTGTACTCCAAAAATGTGGCATAAATTTCATTTTCAGTCATGCGTTTTGATATATTCAACCCATATATAGGGAGATATTTATGCATCTGAACACAAAACACAAGACAAGCGTTTTCTCGACTCTTTTCAGTGATCCGGAAACATTAAGAGGACTGTACTCAGCTATAGAAGGCGTTGATGTTCCAAAGGACGCTGTTATCAGTATTAACACTTTATCTGATGTCCTTTTCATGGGACAGCTAAACGATGTATCGTTTACCATACAATGGAGTAGATCAATTTCCCGATTATAAAGAGCTGCGCCTTTCTGACGCTTTCATGAATATTAAAGGATTAGAATCAATTGAGTCATTGGAGCTTGTAGCGCATGTGTATAACATTAACCATAGCCGTAATCCGCAGATGCTTGAAAGAAGCAGAAATCTAGACGGTTACAGTATTTTCATTGCCAAGATACGGGAGTACCGAAAAGAATTATCGCTTGAAGAATCTGTAAAGGCTGCGATAAAATACTGTATAGGGAATAGAGTACTCGTACAGTTTCTAAAGGACAATTCTTCGGAGGTAATCAATATGTTAACAGAAGAACCCAGCATGGAAAAGATAATGGCAATATTGACGCAGGAAAGCCGTGAGGAAGGCCGGGAAGAAACAAGTATACAGATTGCGAAAAATCTTCTCGCAGAAGGTTCTACACATGAGTTCATTCATAAGATCACAGGTCTAAGTCTTGATGTTATTAAAAACCTTGACAGTTAATCTCTATTTTTTATTCACGCGCAGCGTGTTGTTGGTTTATAAGGCAAGAGCCTTCTAATCAGAGCGGCGCAGGGGTGCCATGAACCAATGTTGGCGTCCAACCCAGTGTTGACGCATATTATATTAATCTATAACATAATCCTATGTATAACACCTTCATAGCATATCTCCTTTGGTTTGTATCCGGCTTTGGAGCTTTGGGGTTTCACCGTTTTTATCTTGGGAAAATTCCTACGGGACTTCTTTGGATGTTCACAGGCGGAATGGCTATGATTGGTTCGATTTACGATTTTTTTACTCTGCCCAATCAGGTAAGGGAAGCGAATATACGTAACGCGATATTGGGTGAAGCAGTAAGGCGTAATGCAGAAACGCGTTATACAAGCGGCAGACAGCATATTCGTAATGTTGATGACGGCGTAACCCATATTATCCGCGAAAAAGAGCCGGTTGAACGGGTCATATTGAAATTGGCAAAAGAGAATAAAGGTATTCTTACCGCAAGCGAACTGGCGCTTTCCGCGAGTATTCCCATAGAAGAAGCGAGAAGCAATCTGGACGCCATGGTTAACAAGGGTTTCGCTGAACTGCGCGTACGCCAGTCAGGCGCTCTTGTTTACGCTATCCCCGATTTAATGAACAGCGACGAACCTCTTGTTGATTAACATCTCACTTTAGAACAACTTCTGTTCTTCCGAATCCGCCCAGCTCAGGACGCGCGAAATAATAATCCGCGACAGCGGGATTGCTTCTTAAATAATCATGAACTCCCTTTTGTAAAATGCCGTGCCCCTTGCCGTGAATAATCGAGAAGTTTTTTAGCCCTGAAAGAATCGCTCCTTCTACCTGCCGCCTGACTTTTTCCATTGCCTCTTCAAACCGCATGCCGCGGATCCTTAACTCATAAACAACATCATCCGTAGCGCCGTATTCCGCAGCCCATGAAGTGAATGCGGGAGTTTTGTTTTTATTTCCGGACGCCTGTCTGTCTGATGAGGCGGGAATCAGTTCGCTTTCTGGGAAACTCATTTTAAGGGAACCGATTTCTACGAGCCATGAAGAGTCTTCCCCGTTTTCCGCGCGCGCTTTTTTCCTGTCCGCCCTGATAATTACTCCGCGCTGTTTTGAAGAGCCTGCGAATACTTCCATGCCTGCGACAAACAAAGGAGTGTCTTCTCCGGCGCTTTGCGGCTGTTTCTCAGGTTTCTTTAACTGTTCTTTTATGGCGCGCTCTTCTTTCGCAAGCTCTTCACTTTCAGTTTCTGCGTTACGCGCAAGTTCGTTAAGGAATTCTTTTACCTTCAGCGTTTTTTCCCTGTCTACTTCGCCTTCCTTTAATTCGCGCACAAGGTTTTCAAGCGTTTTCCTGCTTTCGCGCAGAAAAAGCTGAAGTTTCCCGACAGACTCCCTTTTTAATTCCGCTTCTTTCTGCCGAAGCTGGAGCTCTTTTAAATCGGCTTTTCGTTTTTCTTCCTTTAACTTGTTCTGTTCAGCCGCGCTTATTTTTTCAAGCCCTGCGAGCTCTCTTTGTTTTTGCTCAAGGCCTTTTATCATTTCGGAGACATCTGATTTTTCCTCATCAATATAATTTCTCGCGCCCGCCACAATCGCGCGGTTAAGGCCGTTTGCCGCGGCTATTTCAATCGCCCTGCTTTCGCCGGGAAGCCCGTTAATTATTCTGTATGTGGGGGAAAGCGTCTGCGCGTCAAATTCCACGGACGCGTTTTCTACGCCTTCTCTTGTGTAGCCGTAATGTTTTAAAATACCGTGATGGGTTGTAATGATCATCCTTGATTTCTTTTCAATCAGGTAATCCAGAACCGCCATCGCGATTGCGCCTCCTTCCTGCGGGTCTGTGCCTGAACCGAGTTCATCAAGTAAAACAAGTGATTTTTCTCCCGCGTTAGCTGTAATCGCGGATATATTTGTTATGTGAGCTGAAAATGTGGAAAGAGACTGATTTATAGACTGTTCATCGCCGATGTCGGCGTATATTCCGTCAAAAACAGGAAGTATGCTTCCTTCATCAAGGGGAAGAGCGAGAGCGCTTTGGTTCATCATGGCAAGAAGGCCGAGTGTTTTTAAAGCGACAGTTTTTCCTCCCGTATTGGGGCCTGTAATGATTAATGTGCGCGTGCCGCCGTTCATTTCTATATTAATGGGGATTGGTTTTTTCAGCATCGGATGGCGCGCTTTTCTTAATAAAAGGTTTTGCCTGTATTCGCTGTTTGAATAATCGCCCGGTAATTTCGCGAATTGTCCTTTGGTCAATACCGAATATTTTGCTCTTGCCCTTAAACATTCAAGCTCTATAACAAGGCGGTGTAGTGTTTTTAATTTATCCGCGTGCATTGAAATGTTTTCTGTTAATTGGCGCAGTATTTTTTGTATTTCCGTGTCAAGGTTTCTTTTTTCTAGAAGGATATCATTGTTTTTTTCTACAACATCCAGCGGCTCAAGAAAGATTGTCTGTCCGCTCCCCGATACTTCATGTACAATCCCGGGGATTCTTCCCCGGAAGTTTGCCTTTATCGCGATTACAGCTCTTCCGTCCCTCTGCGAAGGAAGAGGCGACTGAAGCATCCGTTTATAGTCTTCATCGCCAGAGTAACGTGAAACTGTGTTTTTTAAATCCTTTTCAAGGCTGCTTATCCTTCTTTTGATTGCGCGTAACACAGGAAGATCCCGCATATTTCCTTCCCTATCGATTATTTTAAATATTTCCTGCGCGGCTGAACTACAGTCAGGAATATTGTCAATAATTGCAAAAAGCGCTGAACCTGACACAGGAAGGATTTCTTTTACCGGCTGTTCTTTAATGTTATCGCGATCTTTATTAAGCCATTTTATTAACTCATTGCCGCGTTCAATAAAAAGCCCTGCTGCGAGAGCTTCGTCAAGATCCAGAACAGTACCCTGCGTTTCAATTTTCGGAAGAAGGAAACCAATGGAAGGCAGCCAGGAACGCGGCTCATCTCCTTTGGTTTTTATCATTGTGTAAATTGCGCTTACAATTGCCTTTGCATCTTGTGCCGAATCATCATAAGAAGGCTGCGAATCTTTAATTATGGAAGCGGCTTCATCGCTTACCGCGTAAGAAGCGACGTTTTCCATTATCTTTGGATACTCAAGAAGAATACTGGTTTTTTGCATCAGGGTTTTTCTTTCATCCGCCTGATTTTCATTTAACGCGCTGTTATCCATTATGGTTTCTTTATTCATCGTTTTCTTTTCCCGTGATATCATCTGTTATGCGCAAAAAACTTTCATAGCGATCTTCATGAATGATACCGGCGCTGACTGCCTCCAGTATTTTGCAGCCGCGCTCAACCCTGTGCGAGCATGAAAGTCCGAAACTGCATTTTCCCGAAAGCTGCGAAAACTCGCGCATATATGTTATTACATCTTGTGCGCTGATTCCGTCCGGTATAAAACGGCGGACGCCTGGCGTGTCAATAATGCGCGTTTTTGGCGAAGATTCATCCTGTGATGCGTCTTTAAGTTCAAACATGACCGACATGGTTGTTGTATGAACGCCTCTGTCATATTTATCATTTATCTGTCCTTCCTTAATGTAAAGCTCCGGCGATAACGCGTTTATGATACTTGATTTCCCGACTCCTGACTGCCCTGTTAAAACGCAGGTTTTTCCTGTAATTTCCCTGCGAAGTTTTTCAATGCCTTCTCCGGTTTTCACGGATACGCGAATGAGTTTATAGCCTATTCGGCTGTATTCTTCAAGCCGTTCGTCTGTATCAGGGTCGCCGTCATAAAGATCGATTTTATTGCAGATAACGGCCGCTTCAATTCCTGCGATTTCCGCCTGTAACAGAACCCTGTCAAGAAAGCGCGGCCTGAACGGAGGAGAGCATGGAGAGCAGCCGCATAAAACAAGATCGATGTTTGCGGCCAATAGCTGGCTTGTTTTCCCTTTTTGATTGAAACGGCTGAAACAATTGCGTCTTTCTTCCACCGAAATGATCATTGCGCTTTTTGAGTTTTTCTGCCTTTCAATTATAACAATGTCTCCCGGAGCGACAGGATTATAAATATCGTTATCTGTTTTTAATACTTTTCCTTTTATCCTGCATTCAAGTTCCTGCGCGCCATTTATGCGCGCTGTTATGATATTCCGCGAACTGCGGATAACAAGGCCTTTTAATGTTTCGTTATTCATATGTCACATAACAGGCTTAACCTGAAACCCGGCATTTGCGCGTGGAATATCCAATATGAATCAGGTTTTTCATTTCCGGTAACAATGAGTTTATGGGACGGCTTTGCGTTTTCTTCCCCGGTACGGAGGTTGTTCTCATTCAGTAAATACTCAATGCGTTTTGTTATTCCGTCCATTGATTCAAAAATCATTAATGTAGGAATGAATGATGCTTCGCGCCTGAACTCATCGATGAGATGCAGAAAGTGAGTGCATCCAAGTACAAGAGTATCGGCGTTTTTAGCGCGAAACAGGTCTATATATTTTTTTACTATTTTTTCTTTTTCTGCGCCGTCCGCCTTTTCAAGGCGGTGTTCGACAAACTCAACAAGATCAGGTGCGGCAATAGCGATAATTTCACAGCCTGTGCCAATGTTGTTTATTATTTCCTGATTATACGGGTCTTCTATTGTCCTCTCCGTTCCAAGCAGACCGATTTTTCCTGTTTTAGACGCGGCTGCCGCGGGTTTTATCGCTGGAACTGTCCCTACAAACGGAATACCGGGGAAATGCTTGCGCAAAGGAACAAGCGCGGATACTGTCGCGGTATTGCACGCAAGAACAATGATTTTCGGTTCAAATGTTATCAGTATTTTTTCTATTAACGAAATCAAAATATTTGTAACTTCATCTTTACTGCGCGGACCATATGGGAAATTCTGTCTGTCCGCGATGAAGCATATCTCTTCCTGCGGATTTTTCCCCATAAAATCTTTACAATAAGGCAATCCGCCGATTCCTGAATCAATGAATACAATAGGTTTTGGCATAATTACTTAAACAAATTATCAAATGCGGTTCTTGAAGCGTCTGCTTTTTCTTTGTCTTTTATCTGTCCCGCACTTTGGCGCCGGTATTTTTCGTCCAGCGAAAACCAGTCGCAGAAATTTGCGCGCCCTTTATCATTTTGCTTTTCGGCGTTTGTTTCGCTGCAATCGCCTCTTGTGCCGGGAAGGAAGAAGCGGCAATTCTTGCATGAATGCAGATCTTTGCCGCAAGCCTTGCATCTTTGAGAACGTCCGATTGGCTGGGGATCTGTAACAGGCGATCCGCAATACCAGCACATGACAGCATTTTAACCAATGCAAGGCTGGTTGTAAAGATAAAAATGTGATATTATGTTTTAATGTTTGTCGTTAACCC
>WQSQ01000058.1 GCA_009787775.1 Treponema sp. | reverse complement strand
ACTTCGTGGATATGGTATATTATCCTCCCTCTTGCCGGGTTAACCTTAGGCTGGATAATTAGATGGCTATATGCCAGATTTCAACTTACGGCATCTGAGCAGTTTGCAGAACGAATAAAAAATGACGCAGTAAAAGAGGCGGAAGCAAAGAAGAAAGAGATTCTTCTGGAAGCAAAAGAACAGGTAATTCGTGAAAGGAACCAGCAGGAGAGGGAAACTCGGGAACGCAGGGCTGAGTTACAGCGGTATGAACGCCGTGTTGTACAAAAAGAAGAGGCGATAGATAAAAAAACCGCTCAGATTGAGCGTACAGAGCAGTTATTTGTCGATAAAGAAAAGGGTTTTCAAAGCCGCGAGGATGCGCTTTTAAAGGAAGAACAACGTTACCGTGCGGAGCTTGAGCGTATTTCGGGACTTAGTTCCGAAGAGGCAAAGATCTTAATCATTAAGGATCTTGAGAACGAAGCAAAACATGATGCACAGTCAATTGTAAACAAAATCGAACAGGAAGCAAATCTCGCGGCGGAAAAGAAAGCGCGCGATATCCTTGTTACAACAATTCAAAGACTGGCGACAGAGGTAACAGGCGATGTAACGGTTACTACTGTTACGCTTCCGAACGATGAAATGAAGGGGCGTATAATCGGCCGCGAAGGCAGGAATATCCGTACTCTGGAAACATTAACAGGCGCGGACATCATCATCGACGATACGCCCGAAGCTGTGGTAATTTCCTGCTTTGATCCGGTACGCCGCGAGATAGCAAAGATTGCTCTTGAACGGCTTATTCTGGACGGGCGGATTCATCCGGCACGGATAGAAGAAATTGTAATCAAGGTAAGCAAAGACATCTCGCAGAAAATCTTTGAGGAAGGCGAAAAAATCCTCTTTGACATGGGCATCCATAACATCAAACAGGAGGCTGTCCGCGCGCTCGGGCGTCTTTATTTCCGCACAAGCTACGGACAGAATGTGCTTCACCATTCAAAGGAAGTCGCGGTTATCGCAGGTATGCTGGCTGCCGAAATAGGCTGCAACCGCGACATTGCAAAACGCGCTGCGCTTTTACACGACATCGGAAAGGGTGTTGAGTCGGATTCCGACCTGAATCATGCGGAGATAGGAATGGACATGGTGCGCAAAATGGGAGAAGACCAGCGTATAATCAATGCTGTCGGCAGCCACCATAATGATATAGAACCGACATGCGTTGAAGCTGTAATTGTGCAGATAGCTGACGCCATTTCCGCGGCGCGTCCTGGTGCGCGCAAGGAAACCCTTGATAACTACATGAAGCGTCTTGAGAACCTTGAAGCTATCGCAACAGGTTTTACGGGCGTAGACAAGTCGTTCGCAATACAGGCAGGCCGCGAACTGCGCATTCTTGTTAACAATGAATCTATCAGCGATGATCAGACAAGAGAACTCGCAAAGGAAATAGCCAAGAAGATAGAGAACGACCTTCGCTATCCTGGCCGCATTAAGGTTACTATGATTAGGGAGACCAGAATAACAGAATACGCCCGTTAAAAGGAATGCGCCGTGGCTGTTTTGGAGATGATCTGTAAAAGCGGTTTCTCCGCGTATCTTCACGGTTATGGCGCAATTGATGAATGGCTGGGTATCAAGCGTAACGAAAACTGTCATTTTATTTTTACAAACGCAGGCACTTCTGACCTTGCAAGGCTTTTTGAGGGTTTGCGGTTTCCTGGCGTTTGTCTCGCTGATGCCGCGTTAGATATTAATAATTATATATGGTATTTCCGGTGCGCAGACTCATTCAATGAAAACCATCCGTCTTATTCCATCCTGGAATTTTACAAAGATTGTTCATCCCGTGTTTATAAAGATCCGCGCGGTATTTATCCGGTACTAAAGGAAATAAGGCAAATCCGAAAGACCGGCAATGAATATTCAAATCTTTCCGCGTTTTTTAATGAGTGTATAAACCGTGGAACTGATCGTATCCGCGCATTAACAGATGCATCCTTGATTCTGGCAAAGTATTTTACCGCTGTAAATGCAAAGGATTTAAAGGCGGAGCTTGATAAAACAGCGGAGCTTTTCTTTGATTTGCATGAAGGCTCTCCGCCGTGTCAGGAAGAACAGCGTATCCTTTTATGCGGATTAATTACATCTCCCAATCCAGGTACCGGATTGGAGATGTTAAAGATCGGCGGTTTTATCGGCAAATATTGGCCGGAGCTGGCCATTCTTGAAGAGGCGGATCATTCAAAGGAATTTCACCCTGAAGGAAACGCGTGGGAACACACAATGGAAGCGCTCCGTCACAGAAAAGCCGGTACAGTTGATCTGCCGCTGTCTCTGGGGCTTTTACTTCATGATTTGGGAAAACCGATTGCTTCATCGGCGGGAAATCACCGCTACGAAGGCCATGCGGAACTAGGCGAAATTCAATCCCGCCGGTTTCTTGATCGTCTTGGCTTTAGTCCGCCGCTGATTGCCGACGTTTGCTTTCTTGTAAGGAACCATATGCTTCCGGCTGCGCTTCCTCGTCTTCCGCTTTACCGTACATCAGAGATAATGTCATCGCGCCTTTTTCCGCGTCTTATGGAGCTTTACCGCTGCGACGAATCATCGTCATATAAAGGGCTTCATGGTTATTATGAGAGCAGCGCGAAGTATCAGCAATTTTTACGGAATCAGCGCAATCCTTACCGCCGGAAAAAGTGACGGACACGGCGGCTGTTATCATGTCCGTTATCTATGTCACAGTTTCTTGATAATTCTCATCACTATTTGAGCGGAATGTCTGGAAGCGACAGGCAGGAATTCCTTAAAGCTTACAGGCGATTGAGTGCCTGCTACATCGGACAGGGCTCGTATAACAAGGACTGGCACAGAAAGAAGATTACAGCAATGGGCTATTGCCGCTCCTTCCATTTCCACTGCGGCAATATCGGGAAAAATCCTGCGGACTTCTGCAATGCGTTCGCTTTCATGCATGAATATATCTCCCGAACCGATTATTCCGCGCCGGTGATTAAATGAATCAGGAAGAATATTTTCCCTTTTTAATTCATTAACAGAGTCTTCTGCATACTTTACAAGCTTTTCATCTACCGGAAAAATCTGCGGCTGGCGCGGAACCTGGCCAGGTAAATAATTAAATGCGGTAACATCTACATCATGATATATAAGTCCTGATGATAATATTGCGTCTCCTACTGTTAAGGAAGGATTGATTCCCCCTGCGGAACCGGTATTGATAACGCAGTCAGGTTTAAACTGTTGAATCATTAAAGCGCAGCCGACTGCGGCGTTAACCTTGCCGACATCGCAGCGCAGAATTGTAACATCCTTTCCGTAAATTACACCTGTACGGAATTCAAACATATGAATCTTTAAAGTATTTAAATTACCTATCTCTTTGCAAAGCAGACTTATTTCATCTTCCATCGCGCCTATAATTCCGATCATTTCCTTACTCCTTCCGATTATGTTATGGAATAGTACTCACTAATGGGTCTCCGCCACTCGCTGCTATTATCTTTCGATTCCCATTCATATATTTTCCTGATGGAAAAATCTTTTGTTTCCGGCGGATTCTTGTAATGAACAACCCCAAAACGGCCGCTGCCGATATAGCAAATACCCTCGTTTGGCCCAAGGCTTTCCATTTCGGCAATACGCGCAAGCACACAATCAAAATGTACGGGGCGCCCTGTATCTTTATCGCAGATTGCTGTAGCAATGTCTTTAATCGGGTCTCCGCACCACGGACAATCGGGAGTGCTTATGGGATTGGCTGGAAGTACGGGTGCTGTCCATTGCGGACGTTCCTGAATGTTTACACGGTTTTTTTCGAATTTTTCCTCAAAGACGACATTCTCAGAGTGTTTTTTTACATGCTTTCCTGACTCATCTTTACGCCCGGGGAAACGCTGACGATTCCTGCGGTTATTTCCGCCTTTTCCGCTCATTACGGCCGCCTTCTGAAGATATATCCATTAATTCATTGCTCAAAACAAGAGCCAGTCTGTGAATCGCCGCATGGAGGTAGCCATCGTCATTAATGCGATGCCGTAACAATTCCAGCCTGTCTGACCAATCCCCCCGCCTCAGATCGGACTCCTCTGACCACTTCTGATCATTTGCCGGATATTCATCGGGAGAATAGCTGTCAGACTTTTGGGTATTCAAAGCCTGTTCCACCATCATACACTCTCCGTGAAGGCAGACGCAAGATGGGTAACCTGATTATTTTGTACGAATACGACATCAAACCGAATTGACATATTACTATATTTTCGATTTTCAAACAGAAAATACTTAGCAGTTTTAATGATTTTACTTTGTTTTTTAGTGTCAAGACTGTATCTAAGGTTGTCAAAATCAATTGACGCCCAGGCTTTAACTTCCACAAAGACAATTGTTTCGCCGTCAATTGCAATAATATCGACTTCACCGTATTTTGAATAAAAGTTTCTTGCGATTATTTCCATTCCGGCAGAAACAAGAGCGGATGCTGCCAGTTCCTCTCCCTTCTTTCCTGCCGCTCTGTTCCGGCCGGATGAGTCAGGCATATTGATCAAGAATTTCTTTTTTTGCTACCGCTTCTTTAATAAACAATGTTTTGTCGGCTAAGAGATCGATGATTACCGGATTGCGCGAATCAGAGAACCGGCCGTTTTCGTCAACCAATAATTGTACTACAGGGCGCATCGGAGCGGATGTATGTATATTAATCACTCTTGTGACAGAACCGTTATTAAGCCGGACAATTGAGTTAATCGGGTAAATACCGATTATTTTTGTAAATGTAATAATTACCGAAGGATCAAAACGGCGTGCATTGTCGGCCAGAAGGTTTTTTATCGCCTGATAGCCGATAATCGAGTTCCGGTAGGATTTCTTGCTCACCATGGCTTCAAACGCATCGGCAACAGAGACAATACGGGCGCCGATATCAATAGCCATGCCTGTAAGCTTGTCCGGATAACCCTGCCCGTCCCATCGCTCATGATGCTGCAGAGCAATCAGGTTTACTTCGCGGGGGCCGTACAATTCCTTGGTAACAATCCGGGATGTATGAATGGGATGGCTTTTTATCTGCTCAAGTTCAGCTTCGGAAAGCCCCCCTTTTTTTTCTGTAATGCCTCTGGACAGCCTGAGCATTCCAATGTCATGAAGAAGCGCTCCTGCTACAATGTTATGAATCTTGTGATTCGGAAGCCTGAGTTCCTGTGCGGTTAACGCTGAAAGGATCGCGGTATTTACGGAACTTTTTGCCAGTTCCTGGCTTGAGATTTCGCCGCCAAGAATAAACCCGACAAAGCTGTCAGGGTGTTCCCGTAAATCCTGAAGAAGCTGAATACAGATATTGTCAATTGTACGCATCTCCAAATCATCGCCGGATTTAAACAGGGTAAAAGCGTTGTCCAGTTTATCAATAAGGTTTTTATATGTACGGTACGGGCCGGAATTTTGCCGGACATCGCTGATGGAAAATTTAATGGCATCTATCTTTTGCGGCGGCGGAGTCGGAACCTGAACTGAATCAATATGGGCAGAATCAATTGCATCTTCAAGTTCGGTATATTCTTCATCAGCTTCAATAAGGGATCCTTCAGTGTTTACTGTTTTAATATCCCAGGTAAGCAAAAGGTCTATATCTTTTTGACGCAGCTGGGTAAATGCAGGCACAAGTAAATTATCGCCGATTGTGTACACATGTTCGGAAAATATCTGTCCGGGTTTAAGATCGGAAGTATAAATTAAATTCATCTGATACCCCCATGTAACTAACAATTCAAAAAGGGAAAATCATGAAAGCTAAACTAACCTGAAAGGTAAAAAAATAGTTCCCTTTGGAATGGATTATTCTTTGGAAGAAGCCGGAGCGCTCTTCGCGGCAGGGTTTTTCTTGATAATAAGCTCCTTGATTTTTGCGCCTTTGCCGATTTTCTCCCGGATATAGTATAGTTTCGCCCGCCTGACTTTACCCGGACGAACCACTTCTACCCTGACAATACGGGGCGAATGAATCGGGAAAACCCTTTCCACGCCGACACCGTAGGAAATCTTCCGCACTGTGAATGTTTTTCCTATCCTGGAATTTTTCATGGCAATAACAAGGCCTTCATAGATCTGAACTCGTTCGTTTTTACCTTCAACAATCTTAAAGTGAACTTTTACTGTATCACCGACTTTAAACTGGTCAATCTCTGCCTTCATCTGCTCTGCTTCAATAGCCTTAATCTCATTCATCTTTCTCTCCTTGCAATATCACCAGCCTGATCCGACAGGCGATCTATTATGCTGTTAACTTCACTGTTAAAAATCCCAAGCTCTCTGCCGCGCTGTATCATGTCAGGTCTTTGCTGCAGAGTCTTTTCAACCCTTTTCTCCAGCCGCCAAAGACGTATTTGCTCATGATGCCCCGACAACAGAATCTCAGGGACTTTTATTCTATCAAAAATCTCCGGACGTGTAAACTGGGGGTACTCCAAAAGTCCGCCTGAAAAGCTTTCTTCGTCAAGCGATTGTGCGCAAATTACATTGTCAACAAGCCTGTATGTGGCATCGATTACCGCAAGGGCGGCAACTTCGCCGGAAGATAATACATAATCGCCGATGGAGATTTCTTCATCCACATAGATGTCTATTATCCGCTGGTCAATGCCTTCGTAACGCCCGCAGATAAGGATAAGTTCCTGTTCAGCGGCAAGTTCTTTCGCCAGCTCCTGGGTAAAAGGTTTTCCTGACGGGCCAAGATAAATAACACGCGGGGGATCATGGACATAATCCGAATGACAAGTTTTAATCTCTGATTCCTGATCCTTTATCTCATTCTTCTTAACTCCGGCAGATTCAAGCGCTTTCCCTAATGGTTCTGCAAGCATAAGCATTCCCGCGCCGCCGCCATAAGGCGCGTCATCGCAGGTTTTATGCTTGTCTGCTGCAAAATCGCGGATATTTATTAACTGATACTTGATAACTCCCCGTTTAATCGCTTTTGCCATGATGGAACTGGAAAAATAGGCATCTACAATTTCAGGAAATAGTGTTAAAACAGTGTATTTCATATTACCGGTAACCTTTAGAAACTACTCTGCTGTATATTGCCTGCAGGGGATTAAGTCCATACCCCAAGAGTTTAACAGTAATCTGCCTTTTTCCGGGGCAATCTCTTTAAAAAAATCTTTTCGGAAAGGTACAAGACATTTTACATCAGATGTCAGCATCTTTATCTCCGCCAGCTCTCCGCCTCCGCCTTCGATTATATCGGTAACATGACCGATGAGCCCGCCGTCTTCGGATAAAACAGGCAATCCCTTTAAATCTTCGATGTAGAACTCGCCTTCTCCCAGAGGAGATGCCTGATCACGGCTTGCAAGCAGCTGTGCGCCGCTTAAGGTTCTTGCAGATTCAGGGTTGTCGATTCCTTTAAAACGTATCAGTACGGCAGATAAAGCGCCGATTCCGTTAGCAGCGCCGCTGCTTTCGGCAATTTGAAGGTGCTGCTCTTTTCCGTCTTTGATTACTGTTACCGACTTTAGTTTTAAAAGATGTTCTGTTTCACCGGACGCGGAGCGGACCTTAACAAAACCTTTAACGCCAAAGGGAGCTCCTATTGTTCCGATTATAAACTTTTCAGTCATGACGCAGCTAAAGCAGCGGAAAACGAAAACAAGGCGGTTTACTCAGTCTAATATTTCCAGTACAGTGTGTTTTCCGGTTCTGGCGCCTGCAGCCTGCAGCACGGTTCTTATAGCCTTGGCAATCCGGCCGTGTTTGCCGATAACCTTGCCGACATCGCCGCTTGCCACGCGCAATTCCAAAATGGTCGACTTTTCGCCTTCTACAACATTTACCTGCACCTGTGAAGGATCGTCAACAAGTGACTTTGCCAAATATTCTATTAGATCTTTTTCCATGTTATTTTATGGTAACGTTCTTTTTATTAAAGATTCTGCGAACCGTACCGGAAACGATTGCGCCCTTCTCAATCCATGCTTTTGCTTTTTCAGCATCAAAAACAATCTGCTTGTCTTCTGCTTCAATTGGGTGATAATAGCCAAGCTCTTCTATTGTTTTGCCGTCTCTCGGCGCGGCTTTGTCAATAACAACAATGCGGTAATAAGGCCTCTTCTTTGTTCCAAATCTTTTGAGCCGTATTGTAGCGCTCATAAAAAATCCTCCTGATGTTTTCCCGCTTTAAAACGGGGTCTGACTATTTGAATATCACGGCAGTTCAGACGGACTATAACCGCAGGTACAGCATAATATTTTTACAAGATTTTGTCTATATCGCAAGTCAACCCAATAATGCCTGTGCGTTTACGGCATAATAAATATCATCCCTGCCTGAAACCAGCTTACAGAAGTCTTCCATTATGTGCCAGTTTTTGTCAGCTTCAAATTCATAACTGTGACCCCATACATAAAAAACCTGCGGTATTGCAGTTTTTAACGCAAGAAATGTTTCCGCCGTTTCCATTAATTTCGGATCCTTATGGTGCATTGTCGGCTGATATGCAAGAAGGTTCCGGGGAATATCAAAAGAATACGTACTTTGTACGCCGCGGGCATAACAAAGACTGCATTCCCTAACCGCGCTTATAACAGTCTCATTAAAGGTTCCGAAAGGATATGCCATACCGTAAACATTGGTCTTGAATATTCTTTCAATGTTGAGTTTGTCTGTTTCAAGTTCATTGATTACGGTTTCCCTGTCCAGATTCTCCAGATGAGGATGGGTAAGAGAGTGAACTGCAACCTCATGATCTTTATACAATTCCGGCAGACCTCGTACATTCATCCGCCGTACAAGAACATCCCCTTTTTGAAAACTGCCCGCTGCGCTTTGTATTCCGCTGTTGATGTTAAATGTTCCCTTTATATTATACCTGTTCAGGATTTCAATAAGGTGTTTATCCTGTTCAACACCGTCATCATAACTGAGAGTCAGAGCTTTCATTTTTCCGTCCGGATACATATTCTCCTCCTGTTAATTGTTCAGCAGCACGACCGACTGCCTCTCCATTATAAATAAAAACTTGATTTTAAGCATGTTTGCCGTTAAAGTATTCATAAGGAGCAGCGTATGGAAAAAATATCAAGTTTTCAGGTTGATCATCTCCGTTTAAAACCGGGGGTCTATGTTTCGCGCAAGGATAAATACGGAGATGTGGTAATTACTACATTCGATCTGCGGGTCAAAGAGCCGAATAAAGAACCGGTAATGGATCAGTCGGCGCTGCATACAATTGAACATCTATGCGCAACTTTTCTCCGGTCTCATCAGGAATGGAGCGGCAGAACAATCTATTTCGGCCCGATGGGCTGCCGTACAGGCTTCTATGTGATTATGGAAGGGGATTACAGTTCCGGCGATATTGTTCATCTGCTTATTGAAATGTTTGACTGGATTGATAAATTTGAAGGAGCGGTTCCAGGCGCTACTGCCGGTGAATGCGGCAACTGGCGCGATCAGAACATCGACATGGCAAAATGGGAATGTAAAAAATACCGCTCCCTTCTTAAAAACGCCAAAAAAGAAAACATGGAATACCCGGCGGATCTGGTGTAAACAAGACACAGCCGTATAAGCCTGGACACTGTCACACGCCAATGCTGTAATAAACCCTCATAGAAGGATTCAACTGCATTGAAGCAATATCTTCATAACGCAAAGGCAGCGCGGTACATGTAACAGCAGCATGTTGTAATAGCCGTATACAACGTATCGCATTAGCCCATAGTGATAGGCTGCAGGATAGGCTTGCGTTAAGGCAGAATAGGACGCTTGAGAACAATTAAACTGCCTATTATACCAGTCAAGCCTTGACGTGCCTGTCCGCCAAAGCTTGACGCGATCTTCCACCAAAGCTTGACGCGATCTTCCACCAAAGCTTGACGCGATCTTCCACCAAAGCTTGACGCGATCTCTCGCCAAAGCTTGACGCGGTTACACACCAAGGCTTGACGTGACCATCCACCAAGCTCTGGTAAACAGATTTGTGGTTTTTCTTCTTCAAAAAGATTGCACTCCAAAAATGTGATACAAATTTCATTCTCAGTCTGCAAAACACCGCTTTCAACCCATATAGGGAAACCTTCTTGTGAAGGTTTTATCCTTATTTATGGAGATATTTATGTATGTAATAGGGAATGAAGTACTCGTACAGTTTCTAAAGGACAATTCTTCGGAGGTAATCAATATGTTGACAGAAGAACCCAGCATGGAAGAGATAGCAGCAATCTTGACGCAGGAAAGCCGGGAAGAAGGTCTGGAACATGGCCGCGAAGAAGCAAGCATGCAAATTGCGAAAAATCTTCTCGCAGAGGGTTCTACACATGAGTTCATTCAAAAGATCACAGGTCTAAGTCTTGATGTTATTAAAAACATGGACAGTTAATCTCTATATTTATATTCACGTAACGTGTAGTTGGTTGATAGGGCAAGAGCTGTCTAATCAGCGTGCAAGAGTGCATCGGAAATTCGCACCAAGGCTGCCGGAAGGGTTTTACACCCGCGCTCTTACAGAAGGATTTAAGCAATTGATGCCATCGCACAGCAGAAGCAAATAATATCAGCCATACAATGTGTTGTAATAATAGCTTTGTGCAACGGACTGTACAAGGCTTGATGTTCTTCTGTTTACCCGATCATAATAAAAAAATGTTCAACCCATAATAAATACCATGTTGATTGCATCAATGCAAGAAATTTTATTTTTATGGAGGTAAATTACAACGCTCATTACCCAGATTTACTCTGAATTATAGAAGTTCAGGTAGACCGAGTTCTTTTAAGAACTGATTATGCCTTGTTTTTGCGGTCTTTATATCAGTTTCAATTTTATCAAGGCTATGTTTCACTTCAGCAAGGTCAACAATTTCTTCTTCAGCAGCAATACTTACATATCTGGAAATATTCAGGTTGTACCCGTTCTTTTTAATTTCCTTCATTGAAACACGGCGAGAATATTTTTTATCATTTTCCTCGCGATATTGATATGTTTTTATTAT
>WQSQ01000057.1 GCA_009787775.1 Treponema sp. | reverse complement strand
CGCATCAACCGCGCCGGTGATGATGCTTCGGGGCTTGCTGTATCAGAAAAAATGCGGTCTCAAATTCGCGGTTTAAATCAGGCATCAGCAAATGCCCAGAACGGCATTTCGTTCATTCAAACCACAGAAGGGTATCTGCAGGAATCCCAGGACATTCTGCAGCGCCTCCGCGAATTGGCAGTGCAGGCTGCCAACGGTATTTATACCGATGAAGACCGAATGTACATGCAGATTGAAGTTTCAGCGTTAGTTGACGAAATTGACCGTATTGCATCGCATGCGCAATTTAACGGAATGAACATGCTGACCGGCCGTTTTGGCCGTCCAGTCGGCGAAAATGTGGTTGCCGCATCCATGTGGCTGCATATCGGCGCTAACATGGATCAGCGTGAGCAAATTTATATCGGCACTATGACAACGAAGGGGCTTGGCATCCGTGTTGTCGGTGATGATACCTTCATTTCACTGTTAGACACGGACAGCGCCAACCGTACCATTGGAACTCTTGACAGAGCATTAAAGATAGTCAGTAAACAAAGATCGGATCTCGGCGCCTACCAGAACCGCCTCGAACACGCAATCCGCGGTATTGACATTGGAGCAGAAAACCTGCAAGCGTCTGAATCCCGCATACGCGATGTAAACATGGCGAATGAGACGGTAACCTACACCAAGAACATGATTTTAACACAATCAGGCACAGCAATGTTAGCGCAAGCTAACCAGAGAGGTCAATCAGTTCTTTCGTTACTGCAATAACATGGCGGTGTCCGAAAAGTATGAAATACTTGTTTGGACACCCTCTTTTCTGTTGTTTTTTCGTACTGTTTCGCAGAAATATGAGAATAAAACGTCGGACTAAGTCCGGGAACTGTTCAAGAAGTAACCAACTTTTTAGACAACCCCGCGTCTCCCAGAAGGACGCCCGGCCAGCGCCTGCTTGCAAGCAGTAGTCGGGTGCCTTTTTTTTAATCTTACAAAGAAAAACGCTCTCTTGTTCTGTCATTACCGCCAGCCAACGCTAACGAGACACAGGATTAGGAGTGAAGACTATTATAAACCGCATGATTAACTTGTACTCAGCCTATCTCCATCCTTCAGGATACAAAACAAGCTGGACAGAACCTGAGGCGGTCATCGCTGCGCAGAGAGTCTGCACGTCGGCAGCTGTTACAGCTCTAATCGCGTCTGGGCGCCGGTTTAGCCTGTTAAGAGGCGTATCGTAAAGCACGAATGAGTTGGCGTAGCTGTTCGCGATATAGGAATTTTGCTGCATTGATCTTTCATGGCTCATTAAAAGCGCCTCTTTTGCCTGGTTAAATGCGTCCGTGTTAAGCTGACTTGATACATTGGCAATGCTCCGCAGGACAGCGTTTATAAGTTCATCAACGCGCTGCGGATTGCAGATAAAGAATGTCAAAAGCTCGTATTGGCCGGAAGGAATTGTGGATATTGAAGCCGAGCTTTGTATTGAATAAACCCCTCCGAGGCCCTCGCGGATTTCATCGTTTAATATAATATTAAGGTATTCTGTCAGCACAGCGGCGGTCTGGTTCTGCTGTTCGTTAAAAGCCGAAGGCGCCTGCGAAAGCCATGTAAGGTAAACAAAGCTCCGCTCATCGACTCCCTTATATATTGTTCTTCTTCCTTCGGAAGGGCGCGTCTTGTTCGGATTGCTCCAGCTGTTCATTGAAGATGATACAGGTATTGAACCGATGTAAGCTGCTGCCGCTTCGCGCATCGCGCTTACATCAAAATTACCCGTAAATATGAAGGTATAATCAGCTGGGTTTAAGCACCGGCCAAGGAAGGAAGCTGCCTGCTGCACAGAAACCCTGTCCATATCAGCCAGCTCAAGCGGCAAGAATAACGGATGGTTATTGTTGATTAGCTTTGTTAATTCATTAAAGAAAACATTCTGCGGATCATCGTTCTGGTAAATAAGGGCGCTTCTGTATTGATCGAGCATTGCGGCAATCGCCTTCTCATCCAGCCTTGGCTCAGTAAAGAACAGATAAATCATTTCAAAGAGGGTAACGGCATCCTGAGTTGCGGATATTCCCTGAAGGCTTCTGCTGTAGTCATCAACCGAGAAAGAAAATGAAACCTGCTTGCCTGTCAGTTTGTTTGCAAGTTCCGTGAGCGAATACGGCCCAAGCCCGGAGAAATTGATCATCGTAGGAAGAAGATTCACCGATACAATCGATTCAACGGACGCGTTGGCAGTTCCTCCCTTTGCAACCGCGTTCATGATAATCTCATTGTTTCTGTTTGCGGTTTCTTTTAATATAATAGTAGCGCCGTTTGACAAAGTAATGATGTAGGAATCAGTACCCGCGTCAATTCTCTGCGAAGAAACAGTTCCGGAATTCGGCGTCCTGTCCAGTAAATCACCCGTGAACGACACATCCTCTCTTGGAGATACTTGTGCGTTTTCTGTCTCCCTGAAAATCGCTCTTATCCTCTGCGCGGACGGAAGGCTCGCCTCTTCAGCCTGGGGAGCGAGCAGAAATACATTTATATCGTTAGCCGCAAAATAATCCGCGCAGGCCTTCGCTATATCTTTAGTACTGATACCCGGAAGCAGAGCGTTTACCGCGTATGCTTCCCATTCAATATCCGGCACACCCTCTCCGTACAGAAAATGTTCGGTGAAATTGCCGATATAGTCACGCGAATCCTTTTTGTTCTTTTCCGATACCATATTCTCAACGGCAGATACAAGCGATAACTTAGCGCGGTACAGTTCGCTTTCAGTAAAGCCGTAGCGGCGGATTGATTCCTTTTCCAGAAGCAGTTCAATCAGCGCAGCTTCCGCGTTTTCTGTTTTCGGGGATGTTCCAATATTATAAAAACGGGTGTTATTTGACCAGTTCCAGATACCGCCCCACGAATAATTCGCGGCGGATGTTGGATCTGTTGCGGCTTCATTAAAGCGCATTGAAAGCATATAAGTGATTAAATGATCAATGACGCTTTCACGGTAATTTTCTATTGTTCCTCTCTGCGGCCCTTTTTTCTGTTTGTAATAAATGTCAAAAGAAGTTGATGTAAGTTCAGGGTCTGCTATAATTTCCGCATTGAAGTTCCCGTTTACAGGAGGCGGCAGCTCATAAAGAGGTCGGTTTACAGGCTTTGCTGCGGCGTTCATGCTGAAATGGCGCGCCAGTTCGGCTTCAAGCGCCTTGCCGTCAAAGTCGCCGACAAAGACCAACGCCATATTGTCGCTTGTATACCAGCGATCATAGAAATCCTTTAACTGCCGGGATGTCGCGTTTTCAAGTATATGGGAAAGGCCGATAACATACCTGTCTTCATAGGCGGAACCCTTAAAAAGAATCGGAAGCACTATCTGACGCACTCTGTCCATAGCGCCTAACCTTGCGCGAAGCTCCTCAAGAACAACAAGGCTTTCATCAGTGACATCTTGCGGATTAAAGCTTACTGCATACGTCCAGTCATCAAGAATGGCAAGCGCTCTGTCGGGAATACGCTTTACCCCTCCTGTAACCTCAACCGGAACGTCAAAGTGATATACTGTTTCGTCATACGAAGTATAGGCGTTCGCGTCCGCTCCGAAACGCATACCGAGGGAACGCAGATATTCGATTAATTCATATTCGGGAAAACGCGCAGTGCCGTTAAAAGCAAGGTGTTCCACAAAATGAGCGAGGCCTCTTTCGTCTTCGCGTTCCACAACGGAACCCGCGTTTACGACAAGCGCGAGGTGAGCCCTGTTTTCCGGAAAGGAGTTTTCCATTATATAATAGCGAAGCCCGTTTGGAAGCGTTCCTGTAAGCGCACGGCTTGTAAGAGGAACTTTATCAGTACCTTTTCCCAGCCCTGAATAATCAACTATTGCTGAAGACGGAGCTGTCTTACAGGTTAATACCAGAAAAATAAGCAGCAGGATTGCAATAACTTTTAACTTGAAGCCGAAACAATTGACATTCTTCATAATGTAAATACCTCTTTTACGCTGAGGCTTTTTCCGAAACCTTCATACCGAATGTATAGGTTTTAGAAAAGCTCATGTTATATTTCTATTTTACCATAATCTCTTTTTCTTGTCTTCTGAAGGAAGTAATGTCATCAACTTCATTCATCTGAGTGTTAAACATTTCTTTTCGGTATTCGCTTTTTTGTTTTTCCTTCAGTTTTTCCATCGCCTTTAAATCTTTTGACGCTTCCAGATACAGTGCACGTTTTTCTTCGACAACAATTTCTGCCTGAGCCGCTTCCTGTGATAGTTTTTCCGCTTCCTGTTCAAGGCGAAGTATGTACAAGTCCCAGGATGCCATATCTGCCGGATTGTTAAATCTTTCTTTACTGGCGGTGTGGCGTCTTAAAGCGGTTTCCTTTATTTTATTTTCTATCGCGTTTAATACACTGATTGCCTGCCCAAGTGCAAGCTTACATTCCTCTTCCCTGAACTCCCTCAATTGCAGGATTTTTTCAAGGTTAAACTTAAATCGTTTCATTGAGAGTCTTTGCCAATAATGTTCATGCCAGGCATCGAAGAAAACAGGGAGGCTACGCTGTTAAGCGCCATTCTTGTATCTTCCATAGGAGCGGATTTTGCATCAAGCGCCTTTTTTCCCCTCTGCGAAGAGCGGCCGGGTAAAGCATGGTATTCATCGTTTTCATTTCTTTCTTCGGGCGGAATATTGACACCTGTTATCGCGGACAAACCGTCAAGTGTTTCACCCAGAGATGAGTTTTCATCTACATCCTGAACAAGAAATTGTTCAATAGCGCTGTGTTTCGCGATTGCTTCGTCTATTTCAGGGTTTGATCCCTGATGATAAGCGCCCACATTTATTAAATCTTCGGCCTTCGCGTAAGAAGCCATATTTTTGCGTATAACACCCGCTGCCTTTTGGCTCGCTTTTCCTGACACATGAGGGGCCAGGCGCGAAATACTCTGCAAAACATCAATCGGCGGATAATGATAGCCCTGAGCCAAATCGCGCGAAAGAACGACATGCCCGTCAAGAATACCGCGCACGGTATCTGCGACAGGTTCGTCCATATCGTCGCCGTCTACAAGGATTGTATAAAAACCCGTTATGCTTCCCTTGCTGGAAGTGCCTGATCTTTCAAGGAGTTTCGGCATTGAATCAAACATGCTTGGAGGAAACCCTCTCTGCGCCGGCGGTTCTCCGGATGCAAGCCCGATTTCCCTCATGGCGCGTGCAAAGCGCGTAACAGAATCAAAGAGCAGCATTACATCATTTCCCTGATCGCGGAAATATTCGGCTACCGCAGTGGCTACATAAGCTCCGCGCAGGCGGGATAGCGGCGGTGAATTGGAAGGAGTTACAACCAAAACACTGCGGGCAAGGCCTTCTGGCCCAAGATCGTTCTCAATAAAATCATTTACTTCCCTGCCGCGCTCTCCGATTAGAGCTACAACATTTACATGGGCGGTAGTATTACGTGCAATCATTCCCAGAAGTGTTGATTTTCCGACACCCGATCCTGCGAAAATGCCGAGGCGCTGGCCTTTTCCCACAGCTAGAAGTCCGTCAATAGCGCGCACCCCCGTTGTTATGCGCTCTGTAACGCGCCTCCTTGCAAGCGGATCGGGAGGACTTGCAAGAGCTGGATACATGCAGGATGAAGAAATATCTCCTTTATCATCAATAGGGTTTCCAAGCGCGTCAAGTACACGCCCTAACAGCTTTTCAGAAACGGGTACTTCAAGACGGCTTCCAAGACCGATAACACGGTCCCCTACTTCAATTCCGTCTGTTTCTTCATAAGCCATTAATTGAACAATATCTTCCCTTAGCCCGACAACTTCGGCTCTTATGTTCCCCTTTCCTTTTGGAGCGGCAATTCTGCATATTTCACCTATAATTGCCTGAGGTCCGCGGCTTTCTATCAATAGCCCTTGAACTTTGCATACTTTACCGACACATTTAATCGGGTCTGTACGTTTTGCGGATTCCAGGTATTTTTCAATTACTGTTGTTTCCATGAAGTCTCCCATCTTCAGGAATACTACGGAGTCTCTTGATCTGACTTTCTTTTGCGAAACTGCTCCATCTTTTCCGTTATTTGTTTATCTGCTTCTCTTTTTCCTTTTACTGCCATTGAGCTAAGAGCCGCCAATGCTGCGGAAGCCGTAAGAGCCGCGTTCGCAACTGGTGAAATATCGGCCTCCACGTCTGTGTCATCCCTGTTTGATGAGGAATCTTTCATTTTTGACGCTCCTATTAATGATGAAGTCGCAGCTAACTCCGTGTTGAGATTTGCTGTCCTTATAACAGGAGGCGGAGTGTTTTCCTTTATACGCGAACGAATCGGCGATATTTCCAGTATTCTGTTTTCAAGTTCTGCAAGCTGGCTTGCTATACGCGCGTCAATCTCTCCAAAATCAGTTTCAATAATACATCCGCCCCTGTCTACTGAACTGTCTTCCATAACATTAATTGTACTAACGCTTTCCAGCTGCTTGATAAAATCATGCTTGTGTTCTGTCACATACTCAGCATCCGCGAGATTAAGTCTTATATTAACGCTTCCCTTTGCTTTTACTTTCCGCAAAGCTTCTATTACATTTGCAATGATAACATCACGCTGGTTTTCTGTAATTACTTTGATGATCTTGCGCGATATCAGCAGAACAAGGTCAACAATTTCTTTTTCTGTTTCAAGAAGTATATCGCCTCTTTTATCCTGCGCGCGTTCAAGCACTGTCTGTGCTCTTTCAATAAGCCTGTCTACTTCCGCTTTTCCTTCGGCATATCCTTCCTGTTTTCCTTCCAGCAGACCCTGCTCTTTCGCTTCCTTTCGCTCGCCTTCAAGTGTCTGCCTTGTCTCAACTTCAAGCTGGCTGGCCCTTGACTGAGCGTCAACGATTATCTTCCGCGCTTCTTCTTCGGCTTTTTGCTTTATCGCCTGACTCTCGCTGGTTTGTTTTCTGATTTCTCCTACAGCAGTAGTCTGCGCGTCGGTAACGATCCGCTCCGCATCAGCTTTTGCGGCGGAGATCATTCTCGCCTTTTCATCTTCCCAGTGTGTTTTGAACAATTCGGCTTCGCGCCGCAGATCATCGGCTGTAGGACCTGTGTACGTTTCAACAGGATCATTTGTTTCTTCAGGTTCATCCGCTACAGCTAGATGCGAAATTTCGGGAAACGAAGTGGGCGAACCGATAACAATTCTCTCCTGTGTCGCTATTAATTCATTCGGTCTGAATACAGCCTTTGGCATATACTATCCTTCAAAAAGAATATATAACCGCAGAGTTTCACAGAATAAGAAAGAGTCATCATAAAAACCCTGTGTTCCTCTGTGTCCTCTGCGGCTAAAACTATACAACGAGCTCGTCTTCGCCGGCTCTTGCGACGACAATTTCGCCTGTATCTTCAAGATGCCTGATAATCGAAACTATCTTCTGCTGCGCTTCTTCTACGTCCTTTAAGCGTACCGGCCCCATATACTCCATGTCTTCCTTGAGCATACCTGCGGCGCGCTTCGACATATTCTTGAAAATCTTATCCTGTACTTCCGAATCGACAGACTTGAGAGCTTTCGCGAGTTCCTGTGAATCGACTTCGCGCATAACCTTCTGAATGGCGCGGTCGTCGAGCATAACGATGTCCTCGAACACGAACATTCTTTTTTTGATTTCTTCGGCGAGTTCCGGATCTTCGTCTTCCAGAGCTTCGATAATCTGCTTTTCAGAGGCGCGGTCAACAAGGTTCAGGATTTCAACAATACTTTCAACACCGCCGGCTGCCGTGTAATCTTCGCTTGACAGTGAAGAAAGTTTCTTTTCAAGAACACGTTCAACTTCACGAAGTACTTCAGGAGATGTTCTGTCCATTGTTGCGATACGGCGGGCTACATCGCTCTGCACTTCATTCGGAAGATTCTGCAGAATAATGGAAGCTTTGTTCGGTTCAAGATAAGCGAGGATCAGCGCGATTGTCTGCGGATGCTCCTGCTGGATAAAGTTTAAGAGGTGCGCCGGGTCTGTACGGCGGATAAAATCGAAAGGCCGCACCTGAAGGCTTGAAGTAAGGCGGTTGATTATATCAATAGCCTTCTGGCTTCCCAATGATTTTTCAAGAAGTTCCCTTGCATAATCAATACCGCCTGTGGAGATAAACTGGCTTGCCTGCATTAACTCCTGAAACTCATTTAAAATAGCGTCTTTCTGCTCTGCATCAATGGTTTCAAGACGCGCAATTTCAAAAGTGAGTGTTTCAATCTCGTCTTCACGCAGGAACTTGAAAATCTCCGAAGATATTTCTGATCCTATTGTAACAAGGAAAATAGCCGCCTTCTGGCGCCCTGTATAATCTTTTACGCCTTTTTTCTTTGAACCGCCTGGGGCAGCTCCTGGTTGTAATGCTGTCTTTGCCATAAATTATTCCTCCAAGAGCCATGTTCTGATAAGCTGAGCAGCATCCTGCGGATGCTCTTTTGCCAAATTGATGGCATTTTCCATCAATTCCATTCTTGTGCGTTCTTCCAAAGAAATGGATACTTCCGTTCCTTCTGCTTCCGCCTCTGCCATCGCGCTCTCACGCAGCATCTGTTCGCGCCGCGCCCGCTCTTCTTCAGCAAGCCTTCTGCGCCTTTCCATCTCGCGGGAGATCATCCTGAACAGCATAAAGCCTGCCAGTATTATTGTCAAACCTATAATAAAAACAACAATGGTCATTTGAATCTGTTTTTGCTTGAAATACGCGGCATCTTCATCTTTAAATTCCTGAGCGCGATCAACCGGAATGTTACGCACTGTTACAGAATCTCCTCTTGCCGGATTATAACCTATTGCGTCGCGGATTAAATCTTCGGCATAACGGAGTACTTCGGTGGAAACAGGAGTATATTCCCTTTCAATTCTCTTGTCAGGTGTTTCTACAGGGTTTCCTTTTGAATCATATTTCCATTTCCATGTTCCGTCAATGTTTACAGAAACAGTTACACGATCAATTGAAGGACTTTTTTCCTCCGAGATGTTGCGCTGGTTAATCTCATTGTTAGTGGTTCTTGTAGACTGACTGACTTCACCGTATAGGTTAGACATATCCCTGAACGCAGGCGTTACATTTCCTTCAACTCCCGTCGGCCCCTCAGGCATAAACCCTGTTCCCCTCCATGTTGTCTCTGAAACTGTATCCGAACGAACAAGCGATTCAAGTACAATTGAATCATCGTATGAAAGTCCTGGTGTCTGCGGTTTAATCGTAACAGGAAAACTTTCCACTGTTTCAACGCTTTTTTGAGACATGTCCATATCAATTTTTATATTTAAATCCCTTACGCGATCCTGGGAGAATATCCGCTGAAGCGAAACCAGTACAGCTTCCCTGTAATGCGCTTCTGTTCTTCTTATCTGCTTTTGCTCCTGTTCGATAAGAGCAAGCCTGTCCGCGGCCGCCATACCTTCAAAATCGTTCAACACAATTCCCGTGTGATCCGTTATGACAATATACTCCGGTTTTAATCCTTCTATGGCAAATTGAAGGAGTTTCTGTATACCTTCAATTTTCCCTCGGTTTTGCGGAAATATCGCAATGTCGCTTCCAGGCTTTGGAGTTATACGCACACTGACTGATACAGGATTTTGCTGGGATGCAAAAAGCTCCCTTGTTGGCCAGACAATCTGTATCCCGACATCGTCAACATCCTCAATAGCTCTGATGTGTTCGATGATCAGATTTTCCTGCGCCCGTCGGAAATTTACATTGCGTTCAAAATCGGTTATTGTCCATCTTTCAGTATCAAATATCGCCCACGGATCTATCCCTGAAGGAATTAAATCCTCGCGTATCAGAATAGTCCTCATGCGCCGTGCGGTTGCTTCATCAGCAACCTGCACCAGACCCGTCGGCGATACCGTGACTTTAATATTTTCCTGATTGAGTCTGAGTATAATTCTGTCAAGCGCTGACTGATCCCTGATTGGCGCGTCAATTACAGAAACCAATACCGGCGATGATGAAACCATAAAAAGCGCAATAACCATTCCTATTATAACAACGGCTATCACGCCAATCATGATCCTTTGCTGCATCGGCCATCCTGTCCATAAAGCGGCAATTCTGGCCAGTAATTTCTTGAAAAACTCGTTCATGTGTCCCCCTCCCCTTCGGCTTTCTCCCTGAAAGCCTTATCTGGTATTTATCAAATCTCTCCAGCCTTGCACCAGCCTGCTCAGAATGTTGCGCGTAATTCCGAGAGTCATATTCGCTTCGGCCTGTGCGATCGTAATATCGTGAATATCAACCGAATCAGGATTGATAATCGCCTCCTTCTGCAGATCGCTTGCGTTTATCTGCGAACCGGACACTTTATCCAGAGCCTGCAAAAGAGCGTTCTCGAATGTTCCCGCTTTTGTAATTCCGTTTGCTCCTATTGTGTCTCTTAAAAGAAGCATCTTGTTTCCGTTTCCGGAATACGGACTGTCAGGCGGCAGCATGTGTTCAGGATGCGTGCGCTCCATTATCGCCGCGTAATTCTGCGACGCCGCCGCGCTGATATAAGCCTCATTGTTAAAAATTGTCATCTTTCCCTCCCAATTGTTAATTATTATTTACTGCTGGCGAATGTTTTTAACATACACCGTTCCTTATCTAGCGCCTATTTCCAGTGCACGCTGGAACATGGCTTTTGATCCTTCGATGATTGCTGCATTTGCTTCGTAAGAGCGGGATGCGGAAATCATATCCACCATTTCCGTAACAACATCCACATTCGGCATTTCAACATAACCTTCCCGCGGCCCTGAAAGAATCGCGTCAGGATGTGTTGGATCATATACAAAGCGGGGTTCTGTTGAACGATCTTTCTGGATTTCAACAACTCTGACTCCCTGCCCGATTCCGTTATCCATATTTTCAGGCAGAAAGGGAGATCTCCAGTAAGCGCCTTCTGTCACAGGCCGCATAATAACGCGGCTGCGTTTAAAAGGGCCACCCTCTGTAGTCCGCGTAGTGTTAACATTCGCCATGTTATCAGCGATTACATCAAGCCTCATTCTGTTGGCTGACAAACCTGTCGCCGCGATATTGATTGAACTAAAAATTCCCATATTCATTCCTCCCTGTTATTTATATTAACTTCTTAATATCTGATTTATCTGACTGAATTCAAACGCAGCTGCCTGCGTAAATAGCGTATAACTCATCTGATTTTCAGTGGCGAGCATAAACTCCTGTTCAGGATCGACATTATTCCCGTTGTTGTTATATGTGCTTGTATAATCCAGCACGCGCCTAATCTGCACATCGCGGTAATCCCTTTCCTTATAATTCGGGAAATGTTTTTCATGAGTCCTTGCCAGCTCCAGCGCGGGCTTTTCGTTTTCAGTGTTAAGCGCCCGTTTAAGTTCGCTTTCAAAGTTTACGACAGACCTTTTAAAATCAGGAACATCAGCATTGGCCAGATTATTCGCAATTACCTGCCTGCGTACAGTGCTGACATCCATCGCGCGGTGAAGCAAATCTATTGTCCTTGCAAAAGTATTCATAAAAACCTTCCTCTATACTCTAAATTC
>WQSQ01000056.1 GCA_009787775.1 Treponema sp. | reverse complement strand
CCTGCCGTGCCGCCGCTAACTCCCGGGATCGACGCTCTGAGACCGGTTAACCAGCTGTTCCATGTTCTGTTGCCTGCCGCTTCGGACGCTTCGTAGTCTTTCAAAGCGTTATAAAGTCTTGCCCATTGCGCGTCATTCCAGTTATCGGGGTTGCCTCTGGGAAGATTGGATACTCCGGTTGCTTTTTCTATTTCGCTAATAAAAGCATCCCATTGGGTCTCGCTCATTCCGGCATAAAGCGCTTTAATTTCCTTCTTAAACGCGTCAATGTCTTCCTGGCTTGCCGAAGCCCACGCGCCTACCCAGTAATCTCCACCCAAATGCGCGCACGACGAAAATGCAAATATTACACCGATAATCAGAATCATTGTAATTGCAGCTTTTCTCATAATACCTCTCCTTTACAGAATTTTAAGTTTAATACATTTTATTTGCTGTATTTTATATTTGTCAACAAAAATATTACAAATAAGGTTTTTACATAACCAATAAAAGTTTTGCAGACGGCTCATAATATTGACTTTTTTGTTTACCCATTTAATTTTTGCCGTTATAATGATCGCGGTGTCAAAATCGCGTGAATTTTAAGGAGGCAATTATGGAAAAACTGGCGGTCAATAAACGGCTGCTCGGCGTGGTTGTTCCAGTCGGCGCGCTGCGTACCAAAAACGGAATCGGAGTAGGCGAGTTCACTGATCTGGCCGAATTTGCCCTTCTTTGTAAAAAAATGAAAGTCGGACTGATTCAAATTCTGCCTGTTAATGACACAGGCTATGATAGTTCGCCGTATTCCAGTTTAACTGCTTTCGGCCTTCATCCGTTATACCTTAACATTGAGCAGCTTGGCGAATTTTCCGCTGCGGACAGCACAATAAGGGATCGTATAAAAGCCGCGAAAGATAAGTTCGACAGCAGTAAACGTTTTTCTCCATATCTTCTAATGAAAGAAAAAAAGGAAATATGCCTTGATATATTTAACGCGAACAAGACAGCGATTATCAAAAGCGCGGCAGGCGGTGATTTGTTGGCATGGATAGACAAGAATTCCTGGGTAAAGGAATATGCCGTATTCAGAAGGCTAAAGGAAAAGAACGATCTTAAATCGTGGAAGGAATGGAATGAGTACAGGAATGTTACCCCCGCGGATATCATGAAATTATGGGATGACGAAGGTTTAAAGGAAGAACATATTTTTTGGGTTTGGCTTCAGCAAGCCCTTGATGCGCAGTTCGCCAAAGCGTCAAAAGCAGTTAATGACGCCGGGATAATTCTTGAAGGAGATCTTCCGATACTGATGAATGATGACAGCTGCGATGTGTGGGCTAATCCTGAAATATTCCACACGGATCTCATCGCCGGAGCTCCGCCTGACATGTACAGTCCAGGCGGTCAAAGATGGGGATTTCCGATTTACAACTGGGAAGCGCAGGAAAAGGACAATTATTCATGGTGGCGCAAACGCCTCGCGTTAGCTGAAAAATACTATCAGGCCTACCGCATTGATCATGTTCTGGGATTTTTCCGTATCTGGGCGAGCTCTCAGTTCGATGATTCTTCGGCGCTTGGCCGTTTTGTGCCGTATACGCCTGTAACTTCAGGCGATTTGAAAAAGCTGGGTTATGATAAAAACAGGATACGCTGGATTACGCAGCCTCATGTTCCGACAGGGGAGATATGGGATGCCTTAAAAAACAACTGGGGCAGTTCTTATAGTGACACCGAGTTAAAGGCAGCAGCTGATAAGGTTTTTTCAAAAGCGCTTGTTCGCGTAAATGATGAAGAATTATGGGTTTTTAAAAAGAAGATCAGGGGAGAGAAAGACATTAATGCTCTTAATCTTCATCCCGCTGTACGTCCGTACCTGCTGGCAAAATGGAAGGACAGGGTATTCCTTGAATACAGTAAAGGAAAGTACTCTCCTGTATGGTATTACAGAAGCGCAAAAGCATATTCAACTTTCTCCGAAGGGGAAAAAGAAAATCTGGAAGCTTTGCTGGAAAAACGCCGTATAAAATCCGAGAAAGTATGGGAAAAACAGGGCATGAAGCTCCTTTCACTTTTGATTGAATCTTCTTCGATGCTTCCCTGCGCTGAAGATCTCGGCGCTGTTCCTCCGTGCGTGCCGAAAGTACTCACCAAACTAAAAATACTCGGGCTGCGCGTTACACGCTGGTTCCGCGAATGGGATAAAGGCGGACAGCCCTATATACCATTTGAAGAGTATCCTGCATTAAGCGTCTGCACTCCGGCGGTTCATGACAGTTCTACAGTCAGGGAGTGGTGGGAGAAAGAGGCGGATCAGGAGCAGTTTTCCGGTTTTATCGGCGTTCCTTCATTGCCGAAAGTTTTTAATCCCGGAACTGCGAAGATAATTCTGTCAAAAACCGCAGGTGCCCGATCCCGTTTCAGGGTCTTCCAGATACAGGATATTCTGCATCTGTCAAATAGCTGGTACTCACAAAACAGCGAAGATGAAAGAATCAACGTACCCGGAACATTCAATGATTTTAACTGGGCTTACAGGCTTCCTGCTGCCGTCAGTGAAATCGCAAAGGACAAGGAATTAATAAACACGGTTGTTCAGTTAAGCAGGACAAAACCTGCCAAAAGAACGTAGCTTTTTCCGGCTGCCGCGTATTTGAAAGTTAGAATAACTTATTCGGACACTTTCCTATTCTCATTAATATTTGTTTCTGTTAAAATGTGTTGTCTGCTGGGAGGTGGAAATGCCGGATCAATATATTTATAATTATGACGATAAAATAAAAGTTCTGCCTGCATGGGCGGAAGAGCTGGCTAATAAATACCGGTCAAAAAACGCGAATCTGTATATACTGCACGGAAATATCAGGGATTTTCTTCCTCATGAAAGGAAGGAAGGCGAGTTTTCATTTAAACGGGTGCAGGATTATATATCGGAAATATTATTCGGGAATGAGAAGATAATCGCCTACTACGATCGATCCAGAGGGGTTACATTCTGCGAGCAGCATATGGAACAGAATTACCTTGCCGCGGCTCCCGGATTGGCAGTAAGCGCTGATGTTGACAAAAGCGACTTTCTTTCAAATGATCCTGAAAAATGCTTTCCGTATCTTGAAAAATATTTTCTGTCGCAAATATCCGAAGATAAACGGGTAAAGGGGCGCAAAGTTTTGATAATTGACTTTGCGGAGCACATTGTTCCGGCAGGAGAATTAACCCGCCTTTCCGATATCAACACTTTTTGTGTTGTTACATTTTCAAGGTGGGCGACAGACCCTATTTTCAGTTACGGGGACATTTCCATTATACTATTAACGGAAAATCTTGCCGATATATCATCCCGTATTACCGGCTCTCCATGGACTGTGAAAATTAATGTCCCGTTTCCTGATACAAAGATAAGAGAAAGTTATCTGCGCTCAAGGGAAAAAGCAGGAAAATTACTGATGGAAGGCGGTCTTACTCCGGAAAGACTTGCTTTAATTACATCGGGCCTCAATCTTATGAACCTTAACCTGCTTGCTTCCGAAAGCCATGAGATCAAAAAGCCGATATCATTGGAGTTTATGCGGCAGAAGAAAAAAGAAATAATCGAGAACGGAGCTGCAGGGCTTTTGGAGTTTATGGAAACATCTTTTGATCTTTCGCATGTATCAGGACATGAGTTTGTTAAAAAGCGGTTTAAAAACGCGGCAAAGGCAATCAAAAAGGGCAGGCCGGATGTTCTGCCGATGGGTTATCTTATCGCGGGTCCTGTAGGAACAGGTAAAAGCTTTATGGTCAACGCGTTTGCAGGCGAAATAGGAATCCCGATGGTTAAGTTCCGCAACTTCCGGACAAAGTGGCAGGGAGAGACAGAATCGAACCTTGAGCGTGTTTTAAATATTCTTGTCGCGATGTCTCCTGTCGGAGTAATGATTGACGAAGCGGACGCGTTTTTGGGAGATCGCAACAATCAGGGAGATTCCGGTACCAGTAACCGCGTGTTTGCGCAGATTGCCTCGTTTATGGGAAATACCGAATACCGCGGCAAGATAATATGGTTTCTGATTACCTGCCGCCCGGATTTAATACCGATCGACTTAAAGAGACAAGGCCGCGCCGAAGAACATCTTGCTCTTTTTTACCCTGAAACAAAGAAAGACAGGGAAGATCTTTTTAATACTCTTGTCCGTAAACTTGATTTGGATATCCGCAATTTTTCCATTTCGGACCTGTTTAGAAAATATGATCACGAATATTCAGGCGCGGATTTGGAAGCGGTATTGGTGCGCGCAAAACTTCTTGCGGCAATGGCTGACCGTGTGTTCATAAAGCGCGAGGATATGGAAGAGGCCATGAGTGATTTTATTCCGTCGGCGAATACCCACGAAGTTGAACTTCAGAATCTTGTCGCGGTTCTGGAGTGTACTTCCAAGGAAATGATACCCTCGCGTTTTCAAAAGATGACACGTAATAAAATAATCAACGATATTCAGGAATTAAAAGCGCTGCTGGGGGAACGCTCATAGGTTAAGGGTTTAAAAAGCCTTCTATAGCGTACAGAACTGATCGCCCGTCAAGGCTTGACGCGATCCCACACCAAGCTTTGACGCGATCTCACACCAATGCTTGACGCGATCTCACACCAATGCTTGACGCGATCTCACACCAAGCTTTGACGCGATCATCCACCAGTGCTTGACGAGGTTCCGGCCGGGCATTGAATATATTTAAATATTTGGTTATTTTTTAAGCTCCGCATGTTACATATTGGTATTGATGTAGGCTCCACGACAGTTAAAGCAGTGGTGATACATGGAGAAACAAAAGAAATCATTTATTCACGGTATGAGCGGCACGGAGCCTGCCAAAGCGAGAAAGTACGGGAATTCCTAAAGGAAATCTTTTCCCTGTATTCAAAAGAACCTTCCTCAGGGCCCGAAGGTTCCCGCTCTGAACGGTACAAACTTATCTTCTGCGGATCGGGAGGAAGGGTAATCGCGGATATGCTGCAGGTGCCGTATATCCAGGAAGTTGTGGCCAATTCAATCGCTGTAAGGACTTTTTATCCGCAGGCAAAAGCCGCAATTGAACTTGGCGGACAGGACGCGAAGATTGTCTTTTTTTACTGCGACAGCGCTTCAAACCGTCTTTCAGCTGCGGATATGAGAATGAACGGGAGCTGCGCCGGAGGAACAGGGGCGTTTATTGATGAGGTAGCTTCTCTCCTGCGGACTCCCATTGAGGAATTTAATTCTCTCGCGGAAAAAGGAACCCAGGTATATGACATATCCGGCCGCTGCGGAGTATTCGCGAAAACCGATATTCAGCCGCTGTTAAACCAGGGCGGGTTCCTTCCCGATATCGCTCTCTCCGCATTTCACGCTATAGCCAAACAAACAATAGGGGGACTCGCGCAGGGTCTTGAAATAAAAGCGCCTGTTGTTTTTGAAGGCGGGCCTTTAACGTTTAATCCGGCTTTAATTAATGTCTTCGCGCAGCGGCTTGGCTTAAAAGACAGCGGCATCATTGTGCCCCCGAAAGCCGAAACATTCATAGCTTACGGAGCGGCTCTGTCCATTAATGAAATGTTCGCCGATTCATGCCGGAACTTCAGCCCGGAGGCGGCCCTTACCACTCTTTCGATGTACAGGGAAATTGCCGCCGGTAATTCGTTTGCGCAGAATCAGAATTTCTTTAGCAGTGAATATGAACGCATTGAGTTTACAGCCCGCCATAAAATGCAGGTTATCAGCAAGAACCCTGTTATGAAAAGAGGCGCCGCGCTGCGCGTATACATGGGGCTTGACGCGGGATCTACAACAACCAAATTTGTGCTGATTGATGAAAATGAAAATGTCGTAGACTGCTATTACAGTCCCAACAAGGGAGAACCTCTTTTGGTTGTCAAAAAAGCGCTTCTGGAAATGTACGAAAAATATCAGAACGCGGGCGTTAATCTGGAAATAATCGCGCTGGGAACTACAGGATACGGAGAGCTATTGTTCGACAAGGCACTGGGCGCTGATTTTCACACGGTGGAAACCGTAGCCCACGCCGCGGCGGCGCAGAAATATATTCCCGAGGTGAGTTTTATTCTTGACATCGGCGGCCAGGACATGAAGGCTATCAGCATTTCCAACGGCATTGTTACAAACATTACCGTTAACGAAGCTTGTTCCTCAGGATGCGGATCATTTCTTGAGACATTCGCTGAAACATTGAATATTCCGGTTGATCAAATTGCTGATGCCGCGTTTAGCGCGAAAAACCCTGCCCGTCTCGGAAGCCGGTGCACAGTTTTTATGAACAGTACAATTATCACGGAACAAAAAAACGGCAAACAGGCGGACGATATAATGGCGGGACTCTGCCGCTCCATTGTGGAGAATGTTTTTACAAAGGTAGTGCGCATATCTTCTCCTTCCCAGCTCGGGGAAAAAATTGTAGTACAGGGCGGCACTCTCAAAAATGACGCTGTGCTGCGCTCTCTTGAGCAGTACCTCGGAAAATCTGTAGTACGCGCTCCGTATCCGGGAGAGATGGGCGCCATCGGCATCGCGCTTCTTACAAAACGCGAAATTACAGAGAGAGGCTACACTTCACCTCACGGAAAAAGCGATCAGCCGCGCTTTATCGGCTTTGAAGCGGTAAAAAACTTCAGCTACACCCAGGAAGCGAACCTAATCTGCCCGTTTTGCGCCAATAACTGCAACCGCACTCTTGTGCGTTTTTCAAAGCCGGAACAGTCTTCTCATCTGAAGCAGCGTGTATCGGACTTAACATGGGTTACAGGGAACCGCTGCGAAAGGGGCGAACTTGTAGGAGATCCTTCCGATCCCGCGCTGCGCGAAGAAGTGCAAAAAAGAACCCTGTTAATGAACGCAGTCCCGGATATGATAAAAATGCGCGATGAGCTTATTTTTAAGGATTATCCTTTTTCGCAGCTGCTTCCGTCAAAAGACATTACAATAGGGATTCCACGTGTTCTTGACTTCTGGCGGAATATGCCCTTCTGGAAGGTGTTCTGGAGTTCTCTTGGATTTAAAGTAATGCTTTCGCGCAAGAGTTCACGGCGGCTTTACGAGAAAGGCATTCAGTTTGTAGCATCCGATACTGTCTGCTTTCCCGCAAAACTGGTTCACGGGCACATTGAAGACCTGATAGAGAAAAAAGCTGACAGAATATTTTTTCCGCAGGTAAACAGGCTGCCGCCCGAAAATCCTGAGCGCTTTAGTACATTTACATGCCCTGTGCTGAAAGGATATCCGCTGTCGGTCAGGTTCTCCAATAACCCTGAGGAAAAACATAACATTCCGCTTGATACTCCCGTCTTCCACTGGTTTTCAAAACGAGATCGGGATATCCAGCTTTGCCGTTTTATGAAGGAAACATTCAATATCGGCGGGAAAACCGTTCTTGCCGCGATTGCCCAGGGCGAAAAAGCGTTGGAAGATTTTAACAGGATTATGACAGATAACGGAAGGAAAATAATTGACGATGTTCAGCGCAGCGGCGGCTTTGCGGTTGTTATCGCGGGGCGGCATTATCAATACGATGAGCATATCAATCACAATCTTTCAAGATATTTTACAAGCATGGGCATTCCTGTTCTTACTCTGGATTCACTTCCCGGTCTTGATAAAGTGCCTCTTGATAAATCGCGCGCGGAAATTACCAATAATAACCACGCGCGCCTTCTTTCAGGAGCGATTGCCGCCGCGGAACATCCTTCCCTTGAATACGCGGATATTTTCAGCTTCGGCTGCGGACACGACGCTGTTTACTCGGATGAAATCGTGCGTATCATGAACGGGATTTCGGGCAAATCGCCCCTTATCCTGAAAATGGACGAGAGCGAAATAACAGGGCCCCTGCGTATCCGCGTACGCTCATTTCTGGAAACGGTGATGATACGCCGCGGGAAAGTGACACATAACACTGTGCCGCTCGGCGATCCCTATCCTGTTAAACTTGAAAAATCCGGCAGGCAAAAAGTTATACTGATTCCCAACGCAAGCAGGGCGTTCTGCCTTATTGTAAGCAGCAGCCTTGTCAAGGACGGCTGCAGATCGGAGCCTCTGCCGATGGGAGGCGCGGACGCAATAGCAACGGGAAAAAAATACGTGCATAACGACATGTGCCTTCCCGCCCAGATTGTAACAGGAGAAGCGATACTTGCCCTGAAAAGCGGGAAATACGATCCTGACAATACTGTAATAGGCACTCCGAAAGTGTTATGCGACTGCCGCCTTGCTAATTATATGCCTCTTACAAGAAAGGCGCTGGATGAGGCAGGCTTCCCACAGGTTCCGGTTATTTCAACAGATATGTTCGACTTAAAAAAAGCGCATCCCGGAATGAGCTTTACGCTGATAACATATGCCAATGTTATCTGGGGAATTATCCAGACAGACGCGCTTGAATACCTGCGGCGCAGGATACGCCCCTACGAGCTTGTAAAAGGAGAAACCGACAGGGTAACGGAGAACGCTTTCGCGGAAATAGCGGACGGACTTGCAAAAGGCGGCATCGCCGGTACAATTAAACCTTTTAAAAAGGCAATAAAAGAGCTTTGTAAGGTTCGTTACGACCGCAGCAAATCAAGAGAGTGCGTCTTTATTCAGGGTGAGTATCTTCTTACATTTCATCCCGGATCAAACCAGCAGGTTGAAAGATACCTTGAAAAAAACGGAATGGAAGTTATCTTTCCGCGGATGCACGGTATTTACCGCCACCTGTTCCTGCAGCATACAATCGCCGAGATAAAGGAGTTTAAGGTAAAACATTCGTTATATGACACGCTGTTCGCATACGGCGGCAATATGTTCATGGATATCGCGGCAAAATATACAGACCGTATCGCAAGAGCGCATCCCCTTTACGAAAGCGATATTACGCTTGCGCAGGCCGCAAAATTAAGCGATCACATAATGCACCATTCAATTCTGTCGGGCGAATCATTTCTGATAGCGGCGGACATCCTTCATTACGCGGCGAAAGGCATTCGCTCCTTTATAATACTCCAGCCGTTCGGCTGTCTCCCCAATCATGTGTGCGGACGGGGAATTGTCAAGAAACTGAAGGATCATTACCCCGGTATTCAGATTCTGCCGCTCGATTACGATCCCGATGTAAGTTTCGCGAATATCGAGAACCGCCTGCAGATGCTGATAATGAACGCAAGAAATTTCAGGAAAACGGGCTGACTGTTTTTTAACTCATGCCGCGCTGTTTACGGATTCTTGACAATTTATTAGACTCCGTTTAATCTGGAAGCAGCTTCCATTTTAAACGGAGTTGTTAAAATGCTTGAGAGAACGATGGCAAAAGCAATAAATGAATACTCCCGCAGTTTCAGGGTGTTATTGCTGACAGGACAGAGGCAGGTGGGCAAAACAACCCTGCTTGAGAGCCTGAGCAAAGGAAAAAGAAAATATATAACTCTTGATAACCCAAAATACCGCAGTTTAGCGCAAAATGATCCGGAGCTATTTTTAACTGAAAATCCTCCGCCTGTTCTTATTGATGAAGTTCAATATGCCCCGGAAATTCTCCCGTATATTAAAATGTATGTTGACACTCATAAAAAAGAAAAAGGCGCATTCTGGCTTACAGGCTCTCAAAGATACAGCTTAATGAAGGGAATCACCGAATCTCTTGCGGGGCGGATTGCTATCCTTGAACTGCTGGGGTTATCGTACCGGGAAAAAACAAAACAGCCGTCAAGCGGCAGTCCTTTTATACCTGAACTCAGGCAGCAAAATGAAATAAAAAAGCCGCTTTCAATAAAGGCCGTTTACAGACATATCTGGGAAGGTTCCCTTCCTGAACTGGTTGTAAATAAAAAAATAAACCGCGAGGCTTTTTATTCTTCTTATGTTCAGTCGTATATAGAGCGTGATGTAAGGGATTTTTACCGGGTGGAAAAACCTGTTCAATTTTATAATTTTATTTCCGCAGTCGCGGCAAGAACCGGTAATCTTGTCAATTACAGCAATCTTGCAAATGATATCGGTATTGATTTAAAAACAGCTCAGGCATGGATGGGTATTCTGGAACGTTCCGGGATTGTTTACCTTTTACAGCCGTATTCCCTGAATGTTACAGGCAGAATCATTAAAACGCCCAAAGTATATTTCATGGATACCGGTTTATGCGCTTATTTATGCCGATGGGAAACGCCGGAAACTCTTTATTCGGGAGCAATGGACGGAGCTATTCTTGAAACATGGTGCTTTGGTGAAATATTAAAAAGTTATTGGAATAACGGCATTGATCCTCTCATTTATTTTTACCGTGATACTGATCAAAAAGAAATTGATTTTATCATAGAAAAAAACATGACATTATATCCAATTGAGGTAAAAAAAACCGCAATGCCCTGCGAGAAAGATATAAAAAATTTTAACGTTATCAGCAAGCTCGGAAAAAAGACAGGTACGGGGGCTGTTCTCTGTCTTGCAAAAGAACGAGTTGCAATAAACCGAAACGCGGTTTGTATTCCTGTATGGGAGATATAAGACTGAATGACATTTCTCTGTAAATCTGAATCTACAAATAAATCGCCTTCTGACATTATCATCGAAATGATACGGGAAAAAATTGCTGTTGCTTTATAACTTCAGTTGCCGAACAAGTCCAATATATGTCAATTCATCCTGTCCGCTGTACTACTGGGAGCGCACAACACGAAAGCCGAAAGTGCTAAACCTGCCATAAGGACCGCCGTTGCCACGGACCGCAGAACGAATGTCCGCAGCCGATTTGCTCCAACTCCCGCCGCGTAACACGCGGTCAGTGCCAGAATCAGGTCCCATAGGATTGTTCGTATTTCCACTTTCTCCGTAATACGACCAACTATACAAGTCCCAGCACCATTCCCATACGTTCCCGCTCATATCATATATCCCAAGTGAGTTGGGCGCTTTTGTTCCTACAGGATGCGCACTGTTTCTGCTGTTATCCCCATACCACGCTACAGAATCCGCGTTATTGCTCCCCGAATATGTATAAATTAAGGGGTCCCTGCCTCCTCCCTTTGCCGCGTACTCCCATTCTGCTTCTGTAGGCAGGCGGTAACCGTTTGCGTTCCAGCTGCACGTTATGTTATTACCGGAGCCGCCGTAAACAGGCGTTAACCCTTCTTTTATGCTTCTCCTGTTACAGTACTCTATAGCTTCATACCAGTTTACATAATACATTGGATAATTATCTCCCTCGCCGTACAAAGCCTCTCTTCTGTCCCTCATATCACGCTGCTGGCGAATAGTTGTTCCCATAACATCATACCATTCTTTCTGCGTAACTTCGTATATACTCATATAAAAACTGCCGACAGTTACCTGCCTTACAGGTCTTTCATTACCATAACCTCCGGAAGCGCTTCCCATCTGGAAGGTTCCGCCTTCTACGCGGACAAAGCCCTGCGGAACAGAGGCCGCTGCCTGTACAGCAGCGCCTGTCAGCGCCTGCGATAACGCGGGCATTTTATTTATGCCGTCTCCTATCTGCCTGTATTCTTCATCGCCGCCTGAAAGAAGCGCGCCTGACTCAACGTTTAATATCTGCGCGAGAAATAAATTTATATTCCCAAGAGAGGCTATGCTGCCTGCAAGAACATAATCGGCTTTTAAAGCCTGCCCAATCCTTTTTATGGAATCAGGGTCTGTTATACCGCTTCGCTGTATCGAATGTTCGCGCATTACGCTCTCTATTGTGCTTGTGCGGGGAAGGACAGCGTACTTCCCCGAGTTCGCTATCTCTGTCGCAAGAAGGTGCGCTAAAACTTCGGCGTCGCTTTGGTTTACTCCCCCGAGCATTATGTCAAAAGGCGCGACAGCGAGGCGCGGAAGACGCGATGTATCCTGCCTTGACGCCGTTATTATTTTCTGCACCATATCGGGAAGGTATGCTCTTATTTCTGAGGCGTCATTGTATTCCCTGTAGTCCCCGGCTATCTGCTGTAAGCTTTCTACATGAACAATTGTAATCAGCACAAGGCGGTTTTGCCCAAGCTGCTGGATATGGCCTGCAACTACATATTCAGCGTTCATCTGCCTTCCAAGACGGGCGATTGTGTCGGAGTCTGTAAGGCCGGATCTCTGAAACTCCTGTTCCCTCATTACAGCGTCAACATTGCTTGTGCG